>NZ_DATEPI010000044.1:0-12050 GCF_035273305.1 Bradyrhizobium sp.
GCCACCCTCCCCACAAGTGGGAGGGATAAGAAAAAGCGAGCTTCGCTCGCCCGCAATGGGGAAACGGCGTGACGCGCCAACTCCATCAGCGTCGTCCCTGCGGAAGCAGGGACCCATACGCCGTGACGGAGATGATGGAAGACGATGTTCGTTGCTCTGTTCTTCCAAATAATGCGAGCCGGTGGTTATGGGTCCCTGCTTTCGCAGGGACGACCAGCGGAGGGGAGCCCGCCGTATGAGCAACATATCTCACACCGATGCGATGGGCCCCTACCCATGATGCGATGCTGCTTACGGCCGCCAGTTGTAGATCCAAGCCTGGCGCGCGACCAGCCGGCTTCCGCCGATCGCCTTGATCGCGACATCGCGCGCCAAAGCCGCCGGACCGCTGAGATGATAGATCATTCCGTTGCGCTTTGCCGTGCGTTGAACCCGCGCCACCCGCGGACGACGCTCGCGGGCGTAGCGCTCCAGTGCGGCGGAAATCGCTGGTCCGCCGTCGGACTGCGCTTCGGCGAGACATCTAGCCAGCACCGCAGCATCCTCGATCGCCATGCCCGCGCCTTGAGCGGCGAAAGGCAACATGGCGTGCGCCGAGTCGCCCAGCAACGCGATCGCGCCCTGAGTCCATTCGCCGGAATCGGGAACCGTAAACAGCGCGAACCTTCGCCAGTCGTCCACCGCGGTAATCATCATCCGGGCAGCAGAAGGCCACTTCGGCGAGGCGAGTGCGCTCCGGAGTTCATTGCCGTCGCCAACCGCGCTCCACCCCGGCCGATTCCAGGTCCCCGGCACCACGGCCACGATGTTGATCTGGCGCGCGCCGGAAATCGGATAGGCGACCAGATGCGCGTTCGGGCCCATCCACACCTGGACCCCGCGCGAGGCATATTCGCGCGGCAACTGGGTGGCATCGAGCGTTCCGCGCCACGCGATCAGCCCGGAGAATTGCGGTTGGAGTTCGGGAAACAGATGATGCCGGACGGCGGACCAGATTCCGTCGGCGCCGATCAAGGCCAGCGCCAGATCCTGCTGGCGCCTCATGCCATTGCGTTGAACGACAGTCAGGCCCTTGGCATGCGCGGCCACGTCCTCGAATTGGCAGCCAAGCCGCAACTCGATGTCGTGATGCTCTTTGACCTCGGCTTGCAGCGCCGCCTGCAGATCGGCGCGGTGCACGACCCAGTACGGCGCGCTGTCGCAACCGGCAGTGGATTGCCCGAGCGGCAAGCGGGCGACTTCGCCGTTGCTCTGCACGCTCATCAGGCTGATTGTATCGGCGTTGACCGCGCGGGCCGCAAGCCGCGACTGCAATCCGAGCGCAACCAGCACGCGGCTGGCATTGGGCGACAACTGGACGCCGGCCCCGATTTCCTCGAGGCGCTCGGCCTTCTCCAGAACG
Source organism: Bradyrhizobium sp. (assembly GCF_035273305.1). Classification (GTDB taxonomy): domain Bacteria; phylum Pseudomonadota; class Alphaproteobacteria; order Rhizobiales; family Xanthobacteraceae; genus Bradyrhizobium. The sequence continues at coordinate 1,403 of NZ_DATEPI010000044.1, forward strand.
ACGACGCGAAATCCCCGTGCCGCCAGCGCCAGCGAAGCCGTCAATCCTCCGATTCCGGCACCAGCAACGAAGATGGTGCGCGACGCGGCCACCGCTAGATCAGGCTGCCTTGTCCTCTACGACGCATTCGGGCGGGCGGGCCTCGCCGGGTTTGAGGTCAGCGGCGAAACGAAAAAGCGTCGAGCAGTACGGACAGATGATTTCGTTGTCGTTACCGAGGTCCAGGAAGACATGCGGGTGATCGAAAGGCGGATTGGCGCCCACGCACATGAACTCGTGCGAGCCGATTTCGATCACCGCAACGCCTGCATCGTTGTGGAAGTGCGGAACAACATGGTCGGACATCTGTATTCACCTTGCGTGGCAATGGAGCAGCACTCACTCAACACGCCGCAGCAGCATCGGAAGCTGCGCACCATACTGGCCGATACAGTTGATTCCTAGTGCCCCGATCGGTCGTTTGCTCATGCAAATTCGACACAATCTTGTCGTCACAGAGAAGCCCTTCTTTCGTCTGGCCTATCCCTTCTTTCGTCGGAGCCGTTGTGTTTAAAAAACGGCGCACCATTTCAAGCCAGGCGAAAACATGGGGTTTTCGGGATGAAACGGCTGCGGATCGGTTTGGGTTTGTCCGGCGTGGTGCTGTGCGCGTTGACGTGCGCGCTCGTGTGGACGCATGCCCGCGATGCTGCCGTGGTTCTGGCAGCGCAGGACGATCCCGCCGAACTGAGCGACCTCGCGGTGGATTCTCTTGTGCGGAATGATCCGGCGGTGATCGCGGAGAATATCGAAGCCGCGCTTGCGGCCAACGACGCCGATCTCGCGGGTAGTTTTGTCGAACTCGCGATGGCCAAAGACATTCGCCTGAGCGATGAATTGACGAGGCGCGTGGCGGATGCCATCGCGGAACAAAACTCCTCCTCTCATTTCGCCAGGAGTTTTGCAGCCGGGCTCGTGACCGGAAATACCGAGGACGTTGCCAGCCTGTCGGGCACCGTCGCCGGCGATCTCTTTGTGTTCGGCGATATCAGGGATGTGGTGCGGGAAGGCAAGCACCTGGTGATGGGCGAGGACACCGATCGGCTGATACTGGGTCTCGCCGCGGCGGGTCTCGCAGTGACGGCGGCCACCTATGTTTCGCTCGGTGCGATCGCTCCGGCCCGCGCCGGGCTGACGCTGGTGAAGGACGCCCGCAAGGTCGGCCGCCTCGGCGAGCGGCTCACGGAATGGGCTGGCCGCTCGGCGCGGGAAGTGGTGGATGCACCGATGCTGCAGAACGCGGTCGCCACCGGTTCGGTGCTGAGGCCCGGTCAGACCATCGGTGCGATACGGGCCGCTTTCCGCACCGAGAAGGCGGGCGCTCTGTTTCGTGCTGCAAAAGATGTTGGACGCGTCGGCGAGAAGGCGGGTATTCGCGCCGCGCAGGACACGTTGCGCGTGGCCGAAAATCCGAAAGACCTGGCGCGCGCCGCGCGGCTGGCCGAAGCCAGCGGTGGCAAAACCCGCGCGATCCTCAAACTGCTGGGCCGGGGCGCGCTGCTGCTGGCGGTCGGGGCCTTCGACCTCACGATGTGGATAATGGGTGCTCTGCTGGCGCTGTTCGGGCTGCTCTCGTCGATCAAGACCACCACCGAGCGCGTGACCCAGTCTTGGCTCGATCGCAAGAAAGCGCGACGGCTGCGAAACCAGATCGCGTCGGCGGTCTCGCCGGAGGGCGCGATGGCCACCGCCGGCGTAACCGGCTAGCGATCCCCCGCCAGCTTTCAATCAAATCCAAAACCAGCGGAATGCATGATGTCGAGTTTTCACAACGACAAGGTTGAGATCGCCTATCTCGACGAGGGCGAGGGAGAACCGATCGTGCTCGTGCACGGCTTTGCCTCGACCAAGCAGGTGAACTGGGTCTATCCGAGCTGGGTTTCGGAATTGAAACGAAACGGCCGGCGCGTGATCGCGCTCGACAATCGCGGCCACGGCGAGTCCAGCAAGCTCTATGATCCGGAGCTCTATCATATTCCTACCATGGCCGGCGATGTGACCGCCCTGATGGATCATCTTGGCATCGAGCGTGCCGATATCATGGGATATTCGCTGGGTTCGCGCATGACGGCGTGGCTCGCACGCAGCCAACCGCAGCGGTTGCGGTCGGCGATTTTGGGCGGCATCGGAATTGGCCTGATCAAAGGCGGCGGGCCCGGCGAAAACGTCGCCGAGGCGCTCGAGGCATCATCGCTGGACGACGTAACCGATCCGGTCGGGCGCACCTTTCGCGCCTTCGCCGACCAGACTCGCTCGGACCGCCGCGCACTCGCAGCCTGCCTGCGCGGCTCGCGGCGGCTGATGACAGAAGAGGAGGCGGCCGAAATCAAGGTGCCGGTGTTGATCGCGGTCGGCACGGAAGATGTGATCGCGGGCTCAGCGCAAGCGCTCGGCAAAATCATTGCAGGCTCCGAGGTTCTCGATATTCCGAAACGCGACCATATGCGCGCCGTCGGCGACAAGGTCTACAAATCAGGCGTGGTGGAATTCTTGTCAGGACGCAATTAAGTGGCCGGACGCTTTATCGCGCGACGCGAAATACCGGAGGCCGGCGATCAGCACGGTAAAAGTTGCCACCCACACCATGCGTGCGCCGTAGCGATCATGAGGTCCGGATAACACCCCGCAGACAAATGCATTGCCGAGCAGCGCCAACGAGACGGTACCGGCCAGCAACGCAACATCGTCGATGCGACGCCGCCAAATTGAATTCGCGAATATGCCGAAAGCCAGCAGCATCGACGCCAGCGCGACCGGAATATGCAGCCAATTGATGACAGTGAAATTGAGGTCCCAATGCTGCTGATGCGCCGCGCGCATCGCCTTCACCTGCGCCGGGATGTAATGCTCGATGATGCCGTAGGTGTGGGGAATCCAGCCGTTGGTGCCTTCTCCGGTGCCGACGCTAATGAGTTGAATTCCGGTGGCCATGATCGCTGCCTCCGCCTGCCACAGCGGATATTCGGCGAGGGAATGCAGCGTGATGAAACCCATTTCGTCATTCAAACCGTTGAAACGACCGAGCGTGTTGAACATGCTCTTGCCCCACAGAAATTCATCAGCGGTGGCGGGGAGCTGGTCGCGATAGGGACAGAGCTTGAGTTTGGCTTGTGGACAATGATCTCTGAGGTAGCGCGTAACGATGCCATCCTGCAGCATCCGGCCGAATGCGACGCCATAACCTCCGGGCGTCCAGGCCAGTTCGCCGGACAGGGCGAAATTGGCCGCCAGCAGCATTCCGGCACCAGCAACCGCCGTCAGGGTCCCGCGCGCCAGCGGCACGATCGCAATCCGTCCGTTCAAAAATGGCCGCGCCAGCCAGCCAGTGCAGCAGAGCCCGAGCAGCACGGCGAGCGTGGCGCTGTGGGTCGCGGCGGCAAAGGCGGTAAACACAAACAGCGAGAATCTTTCGAGTCTCGAAAGCTTGTCGTCGTGAAGAACGAGAAGAAACAACGAGAGGATCGACAGTCCTGCAAAGATATCCGTCAGCAGCATGCTGGCGAGCCACGGCAGCGCGGTGGTAACGACCAATGCGAGAGCCAACCCCAACGTCCGCAACGGCCCGACAATGCCGAACACCCGGAGCGTCAGCTGCAGGAGCCAAAGCGTGGCCAACGCCTGAATGCCGAGATCGAGCCAAAAACTCGAGCCCTCGCCGAAATGAAGATAAAGGCCGAACACAGTGGAGCGGCTGGGGACGAGATAACCCTCGTACCAGCGGGCCAGATAGCCGCCAGTATCCCATTGAAGCAACGGATACCCGTTCCACAGTGCCGGCGCGAGCAGCATCACGGGGATGGCGACGGCAGATGTCCACGCCCAGGCTGGCTCCGCCGCGCGCGTGCGCAATATATCCGTAGTGATGCTCCGTCCTCCGGACTGACTTTGATCACCATGCCGGGCCAGCGCACTGTACGGAAATCCACCAATAGTTGAAAGGCCCGCTTGAAATCCCGGAATTCCCGACCAATTGGAGCCAATGCTGTTGCGGAAGAGGGCGCCCGTCGCTCCTGGAAATATGTGTCACTTCAATATTTTAGGTTTCGTGTTTCGGTAAAGCCGGGATCAAAAGTTTTGCCAGGGCGGGACAGCCGTCGGCCGTTCGTGCTACAATCGATCGGAAGTTGAGAATGCGAGAGCAGCACATGTCAAAGCATCAGATCAATACGCAGGGCGCAAAGCTTGCCGCGCTCGATCCGATCTGGGATCGCGTCCGCACGGAGGCGGAAGACATCGTTCGTCGCGAGCCGGAGTTGGCGTCCTTTATCTACTCAGTCGTGCTGCATCACGACTGCCTGGAGGACTCGATAGTTCATCGCATCGCGGAACGTCTGGACCATTCGGCGCTATCAGGCGACTTGATACGCCAGACCTATGATGAGGCGCTGCGGGACGAACCGGATTTGGGGAATGCGTTCCGGGCTGACCTAGTAGCGGTATACGACCGCGATCCCGCGACATCGCGGTTCATCGATCCGCTACTCTATTTCAAAGGTTTTCATGCGCTGCAGACCCATCGTCTCGCGCACTGGCTCTATCGCAAATCTCGCAAGGATTTTGCCTATTACCTTCAGAGCCGCTCCTCGGCGGTATTTCAAACCGACATCAATCCCGCCGCCCGGATCGGCCGCGGTATCTTCCTTGACCACGCCACCGGTTTTGTGTGCGGTGAAACGGCTGTCATTGAGGATGACGTCTCGATCCTGCATGGTGTCACGCTCGGTGGCACCGGCAAGGAAAACGAGGACCGGCATCCCAAGATCCGCCGCGGTGTATTGATTGGAGCGGGCGCTAAGATTCTCGGCAACATCGAAGTGGGCCATTGCGCCCGCATTGCCGCCGGTTCGGTGGTGGTGAAGCCAGTGCCGCACAATGTGACAGTGGCGGGCGTTCCCGCCAGGATCGTGGGCGAGGCCGGCTGCGCCGAACCATCGCGCACCATGGACCAGATGCTCAACGCCGTCGGGCTGTGAGGCTTTCGCGCCGGCCGTGGCGTTGATCGGGTTTGGCGCCATGCAATCGAAGCGCGGGCTGCAAGAACTCGTCGGAATGGCGCGGACATTTATGCAAGTTGGACTGGCGGTTCGCTTCGTCTCGTCCTAAACCCTCTCGAAACCTCGAATCCTATTGGAGACTGTTGTGGACGTTCAGGAAGTCAGGAAGCTCGACGCCTATCTCAAGCGTCTGTTTGGCAATCCGAAAATCCGTGTGGTGCCGCGGCCGAAGAAAGATGATTCAGCTGAGGTCTATATTGGAGAGGAGTTCATCGGCGTGCTGTTCGTCGATGATGAAGACGACGACCGTTCATTCCAGTTCCAGATGGCTATCCTAGAGGACGATCTCGTCGAGCAGGGCTGAGGAGAGTTACCTGTCTGATCGGCGTTGTTGTCCCGTGAGCGGCAGATCAGGCGGAATAACGGTCACTCGCGCGGGCCGTGCAATTGCGTCGCCAACCGGTCCATCGCACCGGCCACTTCGCGCCACCTTACAAGCCAGCTCCGTGGAAATCGAAACGTAAGATCGGCACCGGCGAGACGTCGCTCGCTCAGGCACATTCCAGCTGTGGCAGCATCGCGGCTGCAGCGGGCCGCGAGGTTCGGTTCACTCGCAAAGAACAAATCTTCCCGGCTGTAGGGCGTGCCCTCGCGAAACGCCTGGATCGTCAGCCCATCGGGACCGGGACGTGATTGGTCTTCGAGATACCGCGGATAGATCGTACGCACCCGCATATCTGGCGCCATCGCGTCGTGGTGCGCGGTGATCGACAAGAAGATGCGGTCGATGGGCGGCAGAGGTTCGGCCGCCGCATCGCCGCTCAAATGTTTCGGTGCGCCGGGAGGTTCAAGCGAAGGGAAATTGAAGCTGAGATCGACGCGCTCCTGCGGGCCCGAGTGGCGCTGGATTTTCATGCGAACCGCGGCCGTCGGCACATTGAACAGCGTACCTCCGACGCTGACCGGCAGCAGTGCCGATGCGCTGGGGTCTTCCGGAGTCCAGGTCGGCCAGAGCAAGTACGCGATGAGTGCAACCGCGCCCACGGCCAGCGCGCCTGCCACGGTGATGGGAACGATGTGACCACGCGAACGCCCACGTGAACCGCGCGTATGGTGCTGGGCAATCGAAAACGATGTCATGAGCGATGCAATATGGGTTTAGGGAGCGGCGGGCCGAATCACAGGCGAATATGCCATGCGGGAGCGACTTGTCGCGCGATTTCGCGGGCTGAGCGGGATCGCAAGCCATGCGCCGCCGACCGGGGCGGCAATTGCCGTTAACCCTTCCTTAAGGATGATGTGGCGGCGGCCGCGCGATTTTGCGAAGCAATGGAGATTGGCCGTGTAGCGGAAGCTTTTGCTATGTCTCCTGATGCGTTGAATTCCCTGTTCTCGCTTTGCATCGGCTTTGCGCTCGCCGGCGCCCTGACCAGCGGATATCAGGCGCTACTGCAGCAGCAGGCGGGCTTCGGCCTGCTGCAGGATGGAGTCGCGCCAAGGAGTTTCGCGGCTGTTGCTTTCCTGGTATTCGCCGCGCCGTTCATCATTATGCGTAACACGCTCCGCGGCGCGCGGATCGAGCGCCGCCGTTTCGAGTTCGTGATGATGGCAACCATCCTGGCTGGGTTCTGGAGCATGATGTCGGGCACGTTCTTCCTGATGACCTTGCGCGCTGCCGGACTGCTGGCCTGAGTGAACCGGCTATGCCAAAGTCTCCGCAAACAGGAGACTTCTGGAAATGGCGATCTACGAACTTGACGGGCAGGCGCCCCAACTTCCGGCGGATGGGAACTACTTTATCGCCGATACTGCCACGGTGATCGGCAAGGTGCGCTTGCATCATTCAGCGAGCGTCTGGTTCGGCGCCGTCTTGCGCGGCGACAATGAGTGGATCGAGATCGGTGAAAATTCCAACGTGCAGGACAATTCGACCTGTCACACCGATCTGGGTTTCCCGCTGACAATCGGAAAGAATTGCACCGTGGGCCACAATGTCATCCTGCACGGGTGCACCCTGGAAGACGGCGCGCTGGTCGGGATGGGCTCGATCGTCATGAACGGCGCAAGAATTGGCCGCGGCAGCATCGTCGGTGCCGGTGCGGTGATCACCGAAGGCAAACAGTTTCCCGAGCATTCCTTGATCATCGGGGCGCCGGCGCGGGTGATCCGTACGCTCGAGCCAGCCCAGGTGGCGGCGATGGGAGGCGCTGCAAGATTCTACGTCGCCAACGGACCGCGATTCAAAAAGGGCTTGAAGAAGATCGGTTGAACAGGATTCAGCTATCTTCGGACTCGCCCGCTTCCGCCGGGCCCGCAACGCTCTCATATCCAGCCATCCAGAGCGAATGTTGCTCGGTGCCGTCGCGGTAGGGATTGGCTTCGGCCGGAATGTTCTTTCGAGCCGCGCGCTGTCCCTCGTCGAACGGATCGGGATCGCTCATGATCGGCCTTTCCTCGATGTCCTCGATCTGGCGTGATTCACGGGTGTCTTGCTAATTCCGGCGCTCTTTCTGAGTGCGTCTTGGAGGTCGACCGGCACGCCATGCTTCTTGAGCAGATCAGCAAAGGCTTCATCCGCCAATTCCTGAAAATTCGCCATCCTGTCGCGCGCGAGCTGCTTGAGCTTGTCGAACGTGTCATCGTCAAAGGCGATCAATTTGCGCACGATCGGCCAGCTCCTGCATCGCAAGCACGCGGTTCAATGACCACCGATGGAAATCGTTCCGGCCCGGAAATGGCCCTAACGCTGCGCAAGTCAGCAGGCTCGAGTCCCGCACGGACGCTGATGTCTCGGACGCCGAGTTGAGCTCCGCCCAAAACACAAGGCCGTCGGCGCAGTATGACGCTAACGGCCTTGCCGAAACCGGACATCAAATCGGCTCGCGCCATCCGGTGAACGGCATGTTGCGCCAGATTGTGAAAAGCAAATGTGATCCATCTCACTTTGGCGTCAAAAAGTTGGGACGGCGATGGGGCGGTTGTCACGCCTTGGCAGCAGGCAGGCCGGAGGCGTTCCCGTCTGTTTGCTCAATTTGCGCGCTTGCGATCGGCGAGCTTTGGCGAGTCCGATCGGGTCGGGACCGAATGCTTGCGGCTGGATGGAGCGGACGCTTCGGCAGCGCGGGCGCTCGCGAAACTCTGCCGAAGACTATCGATCGCCTCAGTCAATGACGATACCTGGGCGGACAAGCGCTTGCTATCTTCCTGTTGCATGGCGAGCAGCTGCTTTGCGGTCTGCAACTGATCCTGAAGCGTCTGCAATTGGTCAATCGACTCCTGCTGGGTCACTTCCAACGCGCGGGTCTTCTCATTCAGTTCGTCGGAAATTTGCGCCGTGTTGACCTGCAACGAGGTGGTGGCAACGGGCGGCTCTTGTTCGCGAGCCGTACTGGGATGTGCTCGCCACAGAGCCATCGCGCTCGCGCCGAGCACAATGAGGATCAGGGCGCTGGCGGCGAGCGCAATCGGCTGCCTTGCGACACGCGTGCCGCCGCTCTTTGGGTCCTGACGAGCAATCTCGATCATGCTTCAAAGCCCGTGGGAATCGAAGACATCCTTCGCACTTACCACAATCGCAGGTGTGCCGCCCAGCCCCTGCCGCCTGTTTGTAACAGCCCAAAAGGTCCGGCCAGGGCTTGGGGGGAGAGCTGCCCCCGGATAAATCGATAGTAGACGCCCGTTTGATCGAACGAATGCCAGACGGAACCTCGCAGCCCGCAACTTCAGATTTTCAGTGGAACATGGCCTGCTGAAGTTGCATAAATCCGCCCAGCGTCACGCCGTAAACGGTCTGCCCCAAAAGCGTACTCAGCGGTGTGTGATAGCCGTAGTTCATGGCGAGAAATCCCGGTGGCTCCAGCTGACGCGTTGTGCTGGCGCCATGATATTCGGAAGCCATATGCGGATGCACGAGCGGCAGAAGCGGTAGCGCGGCCACCAGCAGAAAAATCCCGTGCACGAGCCCTGCCAAGCCGCCGAACCACCACGTGAAAATGCCGACGCTTTCAAACAGCCAAAAATAAACAAAGGCGAACAGCCAGCCGCCGATCGTGTAGATCGCAAATCCGGTAATTACCGCCCACCTTCGCTGACCTGTGAAGAATGTGCCGAGCAAAAACGGCAGGCTGAGCCGGGAAAAGCCGAGCCCACGACTGCCCTCAAGGATCGACGTCATTGCCACCGTCGCGATCAAGCCCCAGAGCATCAGGTGCAGGAGCGAGCCGGACATCAGGCCGATTGCCTCTCGGTTGCTCGCTGGCGGCGCGCCTTCTGCAGCGAGAGCGCCGCATAGAGCAAGCCGACGTGCGTGAAAGCTTGTGGGAAATTGCCGAGCGCACGCCCGTTTTGCGGATCGAGTTCCTCACTGAACAGGCCGACATCATTGGCATATCCGACAAGGCGATCGAAATAATGCTCGGCGTCTTCGATCTCGCCGCGCTCGGCGAGATGATCGACGGCCAAAAAACCGCAGATACCGAACGCCCCCTCCTCGTCGGGCAAGCCGTCGGTGCCAGGGCGATAGCGATACAGCAGGTCTCCGCGCCCCAACTCCTCGTGAACGCGTCGATAGGTCGAGATCATGCGCGGCTCCCATGCATTTTTGTAGCCGACACACGCCATCAGCAGCAGGCTTGCGTCAACCTCGCGCCCATCGAGTTCGCTCGTGTAGCTGTCGATTGAGGCATTGAAGCCGCGTACTTCAATGCAGCGTCCGATGGCGTCGCGCTGGCGGCGGAATTGCTCGGCCAGCCGGCCGAGCCTGAGCAGGCCGCGCCTGTCGAGCGCGAGCAGTCGGTCGAGCGCAACCCAGCACAGCACTTTCGACAGCGTGTACTGCCGGCGCGGGTCGGGTATTTCCCAGATGCCATTGTCCGGCTCGCGCCAGATCTCGCACACGGTCTTACCGAAGCCGCGCAGCATGCGCTGCTCGGTTGCGTCAAGTTCGTGCCCGGCGCCGGCAAACACGTCCGCCGCCAGGATCACCTGTCCGTAGGCATCGAGCTGCAATTGATCGCTGGCGTTGTTTCCGACCCGCACCGGGCGCGACCGGCGATAGCCGCCGAGGTGGTCGAGCTGCTGCTCGCGAAGCTGGGTACGGCCATAAATATCGTACAGAACATTCAGACGCGGCCAACTGAGCCGCGTCGCATGCAGCAGCCAATCGAGATAGGCCTGCCCCTCGCCGTGAAAGCCAAGGCCAATGAAGGCGCTCATTGTCAGCCCGGCATCGCGCATCCAGCAATAGCGGTAGTCCCAATTGCGGCTGCCGCCGAGCGTCTCCGGCAGCGACGTAGTGGCTGCCGCAATCAGCGCACCGGATAGACACGAGTTTAGCAGCTTGAGCGTTATCGCACTGCGTATGACCGCATCGCGCTCGCGTCCCTCGAACCGGCATTGGCGCGCCCACGCGCGCCACCAAGCGAGCGTGCGCGCGCATCGCTCCTCCGCCTCGGTGCCGAGCGGCGCCACGCTTGCCATATCGTCTTTGACGTAGGTGAGACTGAAATATTCGCGCTGCCCGGCGTGCAGCAATCGCCTGCCTTGCAGGCCGGAAGCCGAGCGCGTCAATTGGGCGTGTGCGTTGAGAAGCAGCAATTCGTTCGCCCATTGCCAAC
>NZ_DATEPI010000045.1:0-16588 GCF_035273305.1 Bradyrhizobium sp.
CGGGTGGGGGAGCTTGCGCGAAGGAATCGGCCCCGACCCGTCACATCGTTCGCGCCGCTCACGATGTGCCCTCTCTCCCCACGAAAGGGGATAACAAACCCAACTCGCCCGCAACCCACCGCAACACCCCAACCCACCTCCATTCTTACCAACCAGCGCCCGGAAATGACCGCAGACCCCACCAACCAACTATCCGCGCTGATCAGCGACATCCATGACGCCGCGCTGGAGCGCTCGCGCTGGAGCGAGGTGGTCGGCCAAGCCGCGCGCTTCGTGGGCGGGCGCGCGGCGGCGATCTTTTCCAAGAGCGCGATCGCCGGCAATGGCGATGTCCAGTACGAGTTCGGCACCGATCCCTATTATCGCCAACTCTATTTCGAGAAATACGTCCGGCTCGACCCGGCCACCGCCGGGCATCACTTCGCCGAAATAGGCGAGCCCATGGCGGTCGAAGATCTCATGCCGTACCCTGAGTTCACGCAAACGCAGTTCTACCAGGAGTGGGCGCGGCCGCAGGGCATCGTCGATTTCGTTTCCGCGGTGCTGGACAGATCGCCTGATGGCGCGGCGATGTTCGGCGTGTTTCGCTATGAAGGTGACGGCATGGCCGACAGTGAGACCCGCCGGCGCATGCGTCTTGTGGTGCCGCACATTCGCCGCGCGGTCATCGTCGGCCGATTGTTCGAGCTGAAAGCCGCCGGCACCGCGGCGCTCGAGGCGTTGGATGCATTCCGCGCCGGAGTATGCCTGCTCGATTCCAGCGGAAAAATCGTTCACGCCAACGCCGCCTGCGAGGCCATTCTCGCCGCTGACGATTTTCTCTCGGCGGCCGGCGGACGGCTGGTCGCGAAAGATTTCAAAGTCGACCAGGCGTTGCGCGACCTGCTCGCCGCCGTGGCAGCCGAGCCGGAGAACCGCGCCGCCAACGCCGACCTGCCGCTGCGCGCGCAGGACGGCACGCGCCATGTCATGCACGTGCTGCCGCTGGCATCGGCCGCGCGCGACCTTGTCGGCACCGCCGCATCGGTGGCGTTGTTCATCCGTAAGGCCGCGATCGAAATCCCCGCCTCGCCGGATATAATTGCGCAGGCTTACCGACTGACGCCAACCGAATTGCGCGTGCTGCTGGGCATCGTCGAGATCGGTGGCATCAGCGACGTGGCCGCGGCGCTTTCTATCGGGGAAACCACCATCAAGACGCATCTCAGCCGGCTCTTCGTCAAGACCGGCGCGCGCCGGCAGGCGGAGCTCATCAAGGTCGTCGCGGGATTTGCGACGCCATTTGCGAGCGAGGCCGCGCGTGCCTGATCCGATTGGGTTGCCGGCCACTGAAAAATTGTTGCAAGCGCCGCATGCGAGCTCCCGCATCGACGCGCCGCGAACGCCGCCTCGCGCGGCGTTCGGTTATGCCTGCGGGCTGGTGATGGCGTTCGGAGCTTCGATCTCGTTCGCCGCCGCCCGCGCCGGTGTGCTCGCCGGCCTAACCGCCGATGACATGATCTTCGGGCGCTTTGTGGTGGCCGGCATCGCGATGCTGCCGCTGCTGATCTACTGGGGCCTGCCGGGCCTTGCGGGAATTGGCTGGCTGCGTGGGCTTGCGCTGCTCCTGACCGGTGGTCCGTTATTCGCGATCCTGCAGACGGCGGGCTATTCGTTTGCGCCGCTGGCACATGGCGGGGTGATCGCGCCGTCAACAGTGACGATCGTCAGCACGTTTGCTGCCGGATTTGTCTTGAGCGAAGCGCTGACGCGCTCGCACCTGGTAGGTGCGGGCCTGGTGCTGGGCGGCATCGTCTTGATTAGTTGGCAGGGCGTTTTCGATTCCGCGCCCGGCGAACGGGCGTGGATCGGCGATGCGCTGTTCATGCTCTCGAGCATTCTGTGGGCGGGCTTTACGCTTCTCATCAGGGTCTGGCGCATCGACGCGGTGCGCGCGACAGCCGTGGTCGCCGTGCTCTCGCTATGCGTGGTGGTGCCGATCTATCTCGGTTATCGCGGTCCGGCGCGTCTGGGGGCCGTGCCGGGATCAGCCTTTGTGTTTCAGGCGCTGCTGCAGGGCCTGTTGCAGTCGGTCATCACCATCATGGCGTTCAGCCGCGCGGTCGCCATTCTCGGTGTTAGCCGCGCCGTGCTGTTTCCCGCGATCGTGCCTGCGATTTCCGTTCTGATCGGCATTCCCGCGCTCGGCGAGATCCCGACCGCGTTGCAGATCGCCGGTGTTGTCGTCGTCAGCACCGGCATGCTGGTGGCGGTCGGCGCGGCGGGTCAGGGAGAAAGAGGGCAGAAGGTGCGAGACAACGTGGATGGCCGGGATAAGCCAGTACAAGCCCGCTCATGACGAGGAAGGACCGCTCTACCGCAGCGCGTCGGAGGTCAGCTTGAACTTCTGGATGCGTTTGCCGGTGTCGACCTCCGCCGTGAAGACGTTGCCTTTCGCATCGACGGCCATGGCGTGGATCCAGTGAAATTGCCCGGCGTTGCGGCCGTTGTGACCGAAGCTGCCGACGACCGTACCGTCGTCGCGCCGGAGCACGCGGACCTCATTGTTCTCACCATCGGCGCTCAACAGGTACGTCTGATTCGGATCGGGCCAGATCGCGATATCCCAGACCGCGCCATTGCCGAGCGTGTTCTTTTCGAAGAACCACTCCTTTACAAAGGTACCGTCCTTCTTGAACACCTGGATACGATTATTGATGCGATCGCAGACATAGACGAGACCATCATTGGCGATCTTGACGCAATGAACGGGATTGGCGAATTGCTGCGGCGGCGGCGCCTTGGGATCGTAGGGCGGCTGCTTGTCATCGCTCGGAGGCTTGCCGTAGGCGCCCCAGTGCCGTTTGTAAGCGCCGGTGGTGGCGTCAAACACGATGACGCGGTGATTGCCGTAGCCGTCGGCGACGTAGATTTCATTGGCGTCCTTGTCGATCGCGGTCTCGGCGGGCTTGCCGAGTTGCGTGGTGTCGTTGCTGCCCTTGCTCGGCGCGATCTTGCCGATCTGCATCACGAACTTGCCGTCGAGGGTAAACTTCAGGATCGCGTTGTCGTTGTCGGCATTGCCGCCGATCCAGACAAAACCCTTCTCGTCGACTTCGATGCCGTGCTCGCGCCCGACCCAGTCGTAGCCTTCGCCCGGGCCGCCCCAGGCGCGCAACAGGTTGCCGTCGACATCGAACTCCAGCACCGGTGGCGCGGAAACGCAGCACTTCGAACGCGGTGGCGTCAGTGCCGCGCCTTTCTCGTCGTCGGTCAGCGAGCGCGGCCGGTGGATCACCCAGACGTGGCCCTGCCAGTCAACCGTGATGCCACCGACCTGCCCGAGGATCCAGTTGTTCGGCAACGGCTTCGGCCAGGATGCATCGACCGCAAAGGTCGGGATGTCGCCGGCCCGCGCGATACAGGTCAGCGCGGGAGCCACAAGCACGAGGATGGCCGGCAAAATGCAGCGGGCGAGCAAAGCGGCAAAATTCCCGCCAGCACGTGCGGCGGCACGCGCGGCTTCACCGCGATCTTGAATCGCCCTCATCTGTATCCTCCCGTTTCTCGTTCGCGGATGTTCCCGCCTGTGAGCGCAAGTCAATCGCGACGACGTTCCGGAGTCAATTGAGTGGGGGGACGTATCATAACTGCTCAGCAAGTTATGGGCCGTGAACGTCCATCTGCGTCGTCCCTGCGAAAGCAGGGACCCATACGCCGTGACGGTGACAATTGAATCGAGACGTTCGTTCTTATTTTCTTTTCAAGCAATGCAGACTCGTGGTTATCGGTCCCTGCTTTCGCAGGGACGACGAGGCCATGACGAACCTAACTGTATCAGCGAGACGTCGCTGCTTTCTCAGGGACGACGAAGCGTGAGTGAAGCCTTACCCCGGTCCCCGGAAACTCAACAGCGTGCGGCTCTTGTATTCGAACAGCTTGCCGGTTTCGCTCCAGGCCGGCGCGCACATCGGTACGATGAATTTGGCTGCCTGCTCGGGCGCATCGAGAGTCATGGGGTCTTCGCCCGGAAATACGCTGGCGCGCATCCTCGTTCGGATCGGCCCGGGATCGAACAAGTTGACCCGGATCGCGGTCGTCGCGGTTTCCTGCGCCCAGGCGCGCGCCAATGTCTCCAACGCGGCTTTCGATGCGGCGTAGGGAGCGAGATACGCGCTGGCGTTGCTGGCGGCGGCCGAGGTGACGAATACCGCGCGGCCGGCGTCGGATCGCTTAAGCAGCGGCTCCATGCATCTGATGAGCTGGAAATTCGCGGTGACGTTCACGGCGATTACGTCGTTCCAGGCTTTCAGGTCGATGTGCCCGAGCGGAGAGGAGGGGCCGGCGACGCCGGCATTGCCGACGAGAATGTCGAGTTTGCCGTGGCGCTCGTGCAGGGCCGCGCCGAGTCGGGCGATGCCATCGGAATCGGTGAGGTTGAGCGGTACCAATGTCGCGCTGCCGCCGGCCTGGCGAATCTCGTCATCGAGTTCTTCGAGTCCCGCTTGTGTGCGTGCCACCGCGACGATATGGGCGCCCGTGTTGGCCAACGCGCGCGCGGTGGCATAGCCGATACCGCGCGAGGCGCCGGTCACCAGAGCAATGCGGGAGGCAAGGGGACTTGTCATGGAAACAACTCTGTTCGCGTGGTCGCCCGCGCAAGCAGCAACCCATACGCGTGGCGGTTATGATGAGGAGGGCACTTGTCTTATGTTTTATTGCAACGAGGGTGGGCTGGGTTGTAGGTCGCGCAAAGCTCTTTTGCATCCCTCGCGCTTGTGGAAAGGGGGGCACACGCGAGCAGAGCGAACGATGTGCCAGGTGGCGGCTCCTTCCGGAAGCGGCAGGTGTTTGTGAAAACGCCGTTCGTTGCCAATCCCATCCGACCGGCCTTCAGCCAGCCACCCTCCACCAGGAGGTCCCGCCTTGGGCTGAACAACAAGGCAGCAGAACTAACTCGCCTCGGCCAGCAACGACAACTGCCGTGGCGGTGCCTCGGCCTGGGTTTGGTCGGTGAGATGCGTCGGATAAGCCCCGGTAAAACAATGATCCGAGAATTTTGGGTTGACGGGATCGCGTCCGGGTTCGCCCATCGCGCGATACATGCCGTCGATCGAAAGGAACGCCAGCGAGTCTGCACCGATGATGTCGCGCATCTCCTCCAGATTGTGCGTCGCTGCCAACAGGCCGCCGCGGTCCGGCAGGTCGATGCCGTAATAGTCCGGGTGAATGATCGGTGGCGAAGCAAGCCGGAAATGCACCTCGCGGGCGCCAGCGTCACGCATCATGCGAACAATCTTCTTCGAGGTGGTGCCGCGCACCAGCGAGTCATCGATCAGGATGATGCGCTTGCCTTCGATCGCCGCGCGATTGGCATTGTGCTTCATGCGCACGCCGAGTTCGCGCACGCTTTGGGTCGGCTGAATGAAGGTGCGGCCGACATAGTGGTTTCGGATGATGCCGAGTTCGAACGGTACCCCCGAGTACTGGCTGTAGCCGACGGCGGCGGGAACGCCGGAGTCCGGCACCGGCACCACGACATCGACGTCGACGTGGCTTTCGCGCGCGAGCTGCGCGCCGAAGGCTTTGCGGACTTCATACACGGAGCGGCCACCAACGATCGAATCCGGTCGCGAGAAGTAGATGTATTCGAAGATGCAGGGACGCGGCGGCTTTGGCGGAAACGGCTTGTGAGTTTGTGCGCCGCGTTCGTCGAACACGATGATTTCGCCGGGTTCGACGTCACGGACATATTTGGCGCCGATGATATCGAGTGCGCAGGTTTCCGAGGCCAGGATCGGGCAGCCGTCGAGTTCGCCGAGCACCAGCGGACGAATGCCGAGCGGATCGCGAGCGCCGATCAGCTTCTTGTTGGTCAGCGACACCAGCGAATAGGCGCCCTCGATTGCGCGCAACGCCTCGATGAAACGGTCGATGAATCGATTACGCTTCGATTGCGCGACCAGGTGCAGGATCACTTCAGTATCTGTGGTGGATTGCATCATGGCGCCGTTGCGAACCAATTCGCGGCGCAGGGTGAGGCCGTTGGTGAGATTGCCGTTGTGGCCGACGGCGAAGCCACCGGCATTGAGTTCGGCAAAAAGCGGCTGGACGTTTCGCAGGATGGTTGCGCCGGTCGTGGAGTAGCGGACATGGCCGATAGCAGCGTTGCCGGGCAGGCGTTCGATTACCTCGCGTCGGGAAAAGGTATCGCCGACCAGGCCGAGGCGTCTTTCGCTGTGAAAGCGGGTGCCGTCAAACGAGACGATGCCGGCGGCCTCCTGGCCGCGATGCTGCAACGCGTGCAGTCCGAGAGCGGTAATCGCGGCGGCTTCGGGGTGGCCAAAGATCCCGAAAACTCCGCATTCCTCGCGGAGCGTATCGCCCTCCAGATCCGGATCCCGGTCATATTCGGCGTATTGTTCGGCGTCGTCGGAAGGGCTCTGTATCTCGTCCATCGCGCCTCTCTTTTGGCCTATATTAACGTGCTGCGGGCTTCTCGATCAGCTTTTTCAAGCTGTCGCGCGCAGGCCGGCTGTAGCCATCGCCGGAACCCGGCTCGCTGTCAGTCTGCTCATCGTCTGGTTTATTCTTCTTGAATCTCTTTAAAATGGTGTTCTCGGGGTCATCCGGCAAGAGCGACATCAGCCAATCCCCGGTTCCCTGCAGCACAACCCGGGATTTTGCCCCGGTCACCCAGTCCGGCCGCTGCTTGTCCGGGACCAGCCAACTGAAGAAAAGGAAGGCCACCACCACGATCAGGAGACCCCGCCCCAGCCCGAACAGGAAGCCCAGGGTGCGGTCGAGCGCGCCAATGCGGGAATCCAGGATCATATCGGAAATCCGCACTGTGATGATCGACACCACGATCAGGGTGCCGATGAAAGTGCCGGCAACCACGACCACGCTCGCGACGGTATCGTTGTTGAAATACCCCTTGGCGGTCGGAAGCAGTTTGGAGAAGGCGTATAGGGTCACCAGCGCGGCCGCAGCCCAAGCCGCAATGGACAGTATTTCGCGCATGAAGCCGCGCACCATCGCAAGCAGGCCCGAAATCAACATCACAGCCAGCAGGACGAGATCGAGTATCGTTATCGGCATCGGCTGGTCAGGTCCGCCCGTAGGTTCGAAACCGCGAATCGGTGTATCGGCGCCGCCCCTAGTGAGGAATATATCGCCCCTTCTGCAAGGCCGGTCATCGGGTCACCCCTCCACGCGCGGGTGGTATAGCGGCGAGGACGGGGAAGGTCACGCCCGCCTAGCCGTCCTGACGCCGGAATCTCGCAGGTGTGGCATTTTTCTCTGCTTCGCGATTTCCTCGGGGATTACCGCGGGCGGCGATGTCCGCGACCAGACTGGTCAAACCGCCGACCGTGTTAAGCGACAGGCCCGCATCCGCGGCACCTTCACTGCGGGCCTGTTCGGGCAGTATCGCGCGGCCGAAGCCGAGCTTGGCGGCTTCCTTCAGTCGCGCCGAGGTCTGCGCCACCGGCCGGACCGCCCCGGACAACGAAATTTCGCCGAAATAGACGGCGTCCGTGGCCAACGGCGCGTTCACCAGCGAGGACACCAGCGCGGCGGCTGCCGCAAGGTCGGCCGCGGGCTCCTGTATCCTCAAGCCGCCTGCGACGTTCAAATAGACGTCATGGCCGGAGAGTTTCACGCCGCAATGAGCCTCGAGCACCGCGAGCACCATGGAGAGCCGGCTCGGGTCCCAGCCGACCACCGCGCGGCGCGGGGTACCGAGCGAGGTCGGCGCCACCAGCGCCTGCAACTCCACCAGCACCGGACGGGTGCCTTCGATTCCTGCAAACACCGCGGTGCCCGGGCTGCCGAGATCGCGTTCGGACAGGAACAATTCGGAGGGATTGGAAACTTCGCGCAGGCCGAGTCCGGTCATCTCGAACACGCCGATCTCATCGGTGGGGCCGAAGCGGTTCTTGACCGCGCGCAGGATGCGGAACTGCTGCGAACCTTCGCCCTCGAACGACAATACCGCGTCGACCATATGTTCGACCACGCGGGGCCCCGCGATCTGGCCGTCCTTGGTCACGTGTCCGACGAGAATGATGGCGGCTCCACTTTTCTTGGCAAACCTGATCAGCGCCTGCGCGGAGGCGCGCACCTGCGTCACCGTGCCGGGCGCCGATTCGACCGTGTCGGTCCACATGGTTTGAATGGAATCGATCACGATCAATCGCGGTACCGCCCCTTGCGACAGCGTGGAGACGATGTCCTCAACCGAAGTTTCCGCGGCAAGCTGAACCGGCGCGTCGGCAAGTCCCAGGCGTTCGGCGCGCAGCCGCACCTGCGCAACGGCTTCTTCGCCGGAAATATAGACCGCGCGATGTCCGGCGCGCGCGAGCAGGCTGGTGGCCTGTGTCAAAAGCGTCGATTTGCCAATTCCGGGATCGCCGCCGACCAGCAGCACAGAGCCGCGGACAAAACCGCCGCCGGTGACGCGATCGAGTTCGGCCATTCCCGACGGCAGGCGAGGGGCGTCCTGGCTCTTTCCGGTCAGGCTCTCCAGAGTGAACAGCCGGCCCTTGCGCTTGCTCCGGATCGAGACCGGCATGCTGGTGGTGCCGGTCGTGTCTTCCTCGACCAGCGTATTCCATTCGTCGCACGACTCACATTTTCCCTGCCAGCGGTTAAAAGCCGCGCCGCAGTTCTGGCAGATAAAGGAAAGTGATGATTTGGCCATCAGGAGTTGAGTCGCTGTTGATGCAAGACCCACCCCATAGCATGGAAAGGCCGGCCGCAATCGGAACGATGGGGCTTTGCAGCGATTGGTTCGGGTTCATCGCCCTCGCGCGGCCGGGGTGCTTGCGATCATCAAGCAGGCGTAAAATGCAAAACTCGCCGCTCACCGGGAATTCGAGTCGGTCAATTCTTCTGACCCATTGCCATGAGATAGTTCCGGACACGCGAGAAACCAAAACAAGACCGGATTGTTAAAGGATGACCCAGCTGGAGAAAACGCTCATGCGCACCGTTGTTTTTGCCGCCATATTGCTCGGCTCCACAAGCCTGCAGCCCTTGTTGGCTCAGGACCAGTCCAACCAGTCCCAGTCCAACCAGTCCCAATCGAGCCGGCCCCAGACCGTCCCCGTGCAGCCTGAGCGCACGCCCCAGCAGTCGGAGCAGTCTCGCGAGCAAGACCGCGACCGCGCTGAAGACGTTCGTGTCGGTCGCGACTGGCGAGCGGAGGAGCGTGGCGCGGACCGGATGGATCGCATGGGCCGAAACGAGGATCGGCGGATGCACGAGAGCATGGGTGAGATGGACCGCGACCGCACGGTTGGCCGCAATTGGCGAATGCGTCCCGATGAAGAACGCGCGGACCGCGACAGTTACGATAGGGGCTATTACAACGAGGACCGCGCTCGGCGTCGCATAAAAATCTGCTACGAGTATCGAGACGGCGACGAGTATTGCCGCTACAGGGATTGACGGAAAATCGCGCCGAGTACGTCAGCGATGGTTCATCGCGCGCTTTCGTTGGATTGGAATATTCGACGGTAGTGTGAACGGATGTCGCTGTCGCATTCACATCCCCATGCCCTTACCTGTTCGAGATCGACGATGTGAATACGTCCTCGCCTGTAGGTCATCATCCCGGATTTCTGCAGATCGCCTGCTACTTCCGTTACGCTGGTCCGACGAACGCCCATCATCTGCGCCAGAAATTCCTGGGTTAGCTCGAGATCGGGGCCGGCGAGTTCGTGCATCCTCAAGAGCCATTTGCAGGTGCGGGCCTGAATGCTGTGAACCGCGTTGCAGGCCGCTGTTTGCTGCACCTGTGATACAAAGAACTGCTCGTACTTGACCAACAATCCCCTGAACGCCGGAAGCTCATTGGCAGCGACGCGAATGCGGTCGGATGATATCACCGATGCCTTGCCCGTGACCTGCATGACAACGTGATTGAGCGACACTTTATCGTCGAGCGCCTGGCTCGCGCCGAATTCGCCGTCATTGCCGATCATGCCGGTTTCGATCGCGCCGCCTCCGACAAGCTCGACGACGCAGGAGATGATACCTGAATGGGGGAAATAGACCTTTTCGATTCGTTGGTGAGTTTCGGCGAGCACCTCCTGGTGGCGTATCTCGACCGTCGTAAGGTGCGGCTCTATCTGGGCCAGGATGGTCGGTTCGAGTCGATTGAGTAAAAAGTTTTTTCGGTGTGGCATGGCCGTACTCCTTAGCCTGCAGGCGGGAGTACAACACTCTCAGCCACCGACGCCTACGGATGGAGCCGAGCCGGTGATGCCCGAAGGCTGCGCTCCAAGGAGGACAACCGCAAGTTAATTCACGGTTCCCTTCGTCTGCTGTCGCGCGATGTGCGCCCACGCCGGTGCGCGAAGCGACGTGCTGCATCGCGAGACTATGTCAGCACGATCCAGACGGGGGCGTGGTCGCTGGCGCCTTCATCAGATCGCACGTTGCGGTCGACACCACCTTTGACTAAACGGGGCGAAAGCGCAGGGCTGAGCAGGATATGGTCAAGCCGCAGACCGGCGTCGCGAGGCCACCGGTTTCGCTTGTAGTCCCAGAACGTGAACATCGGTTTCGAGGGATGCAGCATGCGGATCGCGTCGCACCAGCCTTGCGCCACCAGTGATTTGAACGCGGCGCGGCTCTTTGGCTGGATCAGCGCATCCTTGTCCCAGGATTTCGTCGGATAAATATCAAGCGCGGTGGGCGCTACGTTGAAGTCGCCCGCAAGCACCACCGGCAGATCCCGTTTGATGAATTTCGCTGTGTGCGACTTGAGTCGTCTGAACCAGTCGAGCTTGTAGTCGAATTTCGGGCCGGGCTGCGGGTTCCCGTTCGGCAGGTAGATGCTGCTGACGATGATGCCGTTGACGGCCGCTTCGATATAGCGCGCCTCGTGATCGTCGCGATCACCGGGCAATTCGGTCCGGATCAGCACGGGATCGGCATTGCGCGCCAGGATGGCGACTCCGTTCCAGGTTTTTTGGCCGCGCCAGACTCCGCCATAGCCAGCCTTGTTGATTGCTGAAATCGGAAAATCGTCGTCAGGAGATTTCAGTTCTTGCAGCGTAACGACATCCGGTTTTGCGGCATGAAGCCACTGCAGCAGATTCGGCAGGCGCCGGTTGACATTGTTGATGTTGAATGTCGCGATTTTCATCCTGACAGACGTCAGGCCGGTGTCGCGGCTGCAAGTTCAGTTGGAGCCGGGCCGCCTTTGTAGATGCGCGCGTAACGCCGCCCGAGGCTAGTGAGGACTTCATAGCCGATGGTGCCAAAATGATGCGCGAGTTCGTCCACCGTGATGCCCTCGCCAATGAGAGTAACCATATGGCCTCGCCGCGCGGCGTTCTTTTCAACATCGGTGATGTCGATGCCCATTAAGTCCATCGAGATCCGGCCCGCGATCGGGCAACGTCTCCCGCAGACTACGACCTCAGCTCCGCGTGTGCCATCGCTACTGCCGCCGGCGCGGAAATAGCCGTCAGCATAACCGGCGGAGACGATGGCCAGTCTGGTGGCGCGGCGCGCGGTCCACGTCGCGCCATAGCCAACGGCCTCGCCCTTGTCGACGTTGCGGATGTGCAGGATGCGCGCTTTCAAATCGACGACCGGCTGCATCGGGTTATCAGCTTCAGGGGTCGGATTGATGCCGTACAGGCCGGCGCCAGGGCGCACCAGATCGAACTGAAATTGCGGTCCCAGAAAAATGCCTGATGAATTCGCGAGCGAGGCGGGCACGCCTGAGAACAGGCTCGCGATTTCGCGGAAATTCGCGAGCTGCCGGGCGTTGAGCGGATTGTGGAGCGCTTCGGCGCAAGCGAGATGGCTCATGACGAGCGTAATGCCGTGGTCGCCCGCATTGATTCTCGGAACGATTCCTTGCGCCTCGGAAATCGACAGGCCAAGCCGATTCATCCCGGTGTCGATATGAATGGCAGCACCGCCCTGCCAACCGGAACGCCTGCAGAACACGTCCCATTCGGCGAGTTCGTTGAGATCGCCGATTACGGGCTTGGCATCGAGCTTCGCATAGACATCGCCACAATTTTGCAAGAAACCATCGAGCACATAGATAGCCGCAGAGGGCAGGGCGCCACGCGCGACGCGCGCTTCATCGAGCGTCGCGACAAAGAAAGTTTTGCAGCCGGCCGCAGCCAGCGCCCGCGCGACCGGATCGGCTCCGCAGCCATACGCGTCCGCCTTGATCACTGCGGCGCATTCGGCCGGTACGGCAGTCTTCTCGAGCTTGCGCCAGTTCGCGACGATGGCATCGAGATCGACCGTGAGAATCCCGGTGGCGGACGCCAGCCTCGCGGCCTGATTGGCCTCAGGCGAAAGTACGGCGCCGATCGCTTTCGGGTCGGAAACGATGTTCATGCGATACTTTACGCGGGCGCTCGGAGCGGTTCAACCTTGCAAGCTCGTCAGTAGGTTCGCTCCGGTAGATGGCTATCCACCGTCAAATCGCTGAAGCGGGTAAACTGGCCTTCGAATTGCAGTTCTACCGTGCCGGTCGGGCCGTGACGTTGTTTGCCGATAATGACTTCAGCCTTGCCGTGCACAAGTGACATGTCGAGCTGCCATTTTTCGTATTCCGGCGTTCCGACGCGTGGTTCCTTGTTCGCGAGATAATATTCCTCGCGATAGACAAATATCACGACGTCCGCGTCCTGCTCGATCGAGCCGGATTCACGCAAGTCGGAAAGTTGCGGACGCTTGTCGTCTCGGCTTTCCACCTGGCGCGACAGCTGCGAAAGCGCGATGATGGGGACGTTCAATTCCTTGGCGAGCGCTTTCAGACTGGTGGTGATCTCGGTCACTTCCTGCACCCGGTTGTCGGTGCCGCGCTTGCCCGAACCCTGCAGCAACTGGATGTAGTCGACCACGATCAGGTCGAGACCCTTCTGGCGTTTGAGGCGACGGGCGCGCGCGGTGAGCTGGGATATTGAAAGACCGCCGGTTTCATCGACATAGAGCGGCAGCGACTGCAGTTCGATCGAATAATCGCGAATCTTCTCGAAGTCGGTCTCGCTGATGCCGCCTCGGCGAATGGTGCTGGAGGCGATACTCGTTTGCTCCGCGAGAATACGGGTAGCGAGCTGCTCGGCCGACATTTCGCAGGAGAAGAAGCCGACCACGCCTCCGTTGATTGATTTCATCGTGCCGTCCGCCTGGACCTCCGCGCGATGAGCTTTGGCAACATTGTAGGCGATGTTCGTTGCGAGTGCGGTCTTCCCCATGCCGGGGCGCCCTGCCACGATGATCAAGTCCGAGGGCTGCAGGCCGCCCATCTTGGTGTCGAGGTCGCGCAACCCTGTGGCGATGCCGGACAGTTTGCCGTCGCGCTGGAACGCTTTGGCCGCCATATCGACCGCGACCGTCAGCGCCTGGGCGAAGCGCTGGAAGCCGCCGTCATAGCGACCGGCTTCAGCCAGCTCATAAAGGCGACGCTCGGCATCCTCAATCTGTGCCCGCGGCGCAAAATCCACCGGCGCATCGAAGGCGACGTTCACCATGTCCTCGCCGATCCGAATCAGATCGCGGCGCAGGGACAGTTCGTAGATCGTTCGCCCATAGTCCTGGGCGTTGATGATGGTTGTCGCTTCGGCAGCGAGCCGGGCCAGATATTGTCCGACCGTCATCCCGCCGATGTCAGTCTCGGCCGGAAGGAACGTCTTCAGCGTGACCGGGGTCGCTATCTTGCCCATCCGAATCAGGCTACCGGCGGTCTCGTAGATCGTCTGATGAATGGGTTCGAAGAAGTGTTTCGGCTCCAGAAAGTCCGAGACCCTGTAGAATGCGTCGTTATTGACCAGAATGGCGCCGAGCAGAGCCTGTTCAGCCTCTATATTGTGCGGTGCGCTCCGATAGGCCGGCGCGCCGGCATCGGGGGTAAGCTTGAGGACTTTCGAATCAAGTAAGGCCATGTGCTCGAGTGTTCGTGGAACTGAGGCGGATGCGCGGCTTGGATAAAGCGCTGGTCCAGCCGCTAGCGGAAGCGGCAAGAGGCCTTATGCCCGATTCACACAATCCTCACCTGAAATTCCGCTCCAGGCCAGGCGTTGGCGCTTGACGAAGGTCCCGCCGGCGCGCCCCGGGCTCCGGGATGAACCTTTCGATTCCCTGCATGTACCAATCGCAAGAAACACAGGCTTACTCGCGGAACGACTTGCGGGTCTACGGATTGGTAGCGGCGCGGTTTGGCAGGGAAGGGCGATGTCGCAGCAAATTCCGTCACTGCAATCGAAAGACAGTGAGAAAGCGTGGCTTTCGGCGCTGGTCGACGCGATGGAGGAGCTGTCGCGTTCTGGATCTGGCGAGAAATGCGACGACAGGACAGTATTGGATGCCGTAAGCGCCCAACTCGCGCGGCCCGCACCGGCATACCTCTGCAATACCTCGACCTCTACTCGCCTGCGATCTGCAGTCTAGGCCTCTGGCCGCGCTCGATGCCACGCAGCTTCGCTTCTTCACGGAAGATGTAATCGCGGGTCATCGGCACCACGCCTTGGCGTTTGGTCAGCTGGACCTGAAAATTCATCATGTTCTGCTTGCGGAAGGACATTTCCGAGCACGCTAGGTAAAACTCCCACATCCTGGCGAAACGCTCGTCGTAAAGCTGAACCGCCTCCTCGCGGCGCGCCAGGAAGCGCTCGCGCCAGGCCTTGAGGGTTTCGGCATAGTGCAGCCGCAGAATCTCAACATCGCATACCAGAAGCCCGGCGCGCTCGATCGCGGGCATTACTTCTGAAAGCGCGGGGATATACCCGCCTGGGAATATGTATTTGGCAATCCAGGGATTGGTGGCGTCGGGCCCTTCCGAGCGGCCGATTGAGTGTAGCATCATCACGCCGTCTTCGGTGAGAAGTTCAGCGCAGCGCCGGAAGTACGTCTCGTAGAAGTCCACCCCGACATGTTCAAACATGCCGACCGAAACGATTCGGTCGAATTGACCGGTCACGTCGCGATAATCCTCAAGCAAAAACTTCGCCGACCGCGACAGGTTTTTCTCTGCGGCGCGCGCGTTGGAGACCTGAAATTGTTCATTCGAAAGCGTGACGCCAGTGACGTTGGCTCCGGTGATTTCCGCGAGGTACAGGCTGAGCCCACCCCAACCAGAGCCGATGTCGAGGACGCGATCTCCTCGATTGATCAATAGTTTGGCTGCGAGATGACGTTTTTTGGCGAGTTGGGCGTCGTCGAGCGTCGCATCCGGAGACTCAAAATAGGCGCAGCTGTACTGCTTGTCGGCATCCAGAAAGAGCGAATAGAGCCGTCCGTCGAGATCGTAGTGACGAGCGACATTATCTTTCGCGCGGCTGCGCGGATTGAACTGGCTGACATGCCTGACGAGATATCGAAGCCACCATTGCACCTTGGCCCAGGGAGGCAATATCTCCGGCTGATCCATCAGGATCGCCAGCGCGTCCGCAATCGAGCCATTCTCGACTACGAAGGTGCCTTCCATATAGACTTCGCCTAGCGCAAGTTCCGGGTTGAGCAGAACCCTGCGCTCGGCGTCGGCGGTGAGAAACCGAACGGAGACCGGCTCACCGGTGCCGTCGCCGCAGGTGAAGGTTGTTCCGCCCGCCGTTGTAAACGTCATCGTGCCGCGGCGGATGAATTTAGTCAGGAAGTAACGCAACAAACGGTCCATCGAAACCACCAATTGAGCGATCCCGCAAAGGCAAACGTCCCGCCGTCCTTCCGACGCACAGGAGTATTACAGAGTTCCCGCATGCCTCGGTTTCATCATAGGGACGATGGAACCGTCGCGCTAGTGTGTTGCGGGGACAACAGATATTCCTGAATCTCGCGTTCACGCAGTTGCGCGATAAGTGCGCTTCCATTCGCGGCACAATCGGATAAAAGGTGACCGCCGAAGGTGTCCGGCTCGGGGAAACTGGAAGCTAATTCCGCATCTGGAGAATCAGGAATGTTGAGCCGAACGCTCAGTTTAGCGACGGTAACGCTTCTGATCGGCGGTTTTCTGGCAGCCCCGGCGCCGGCGCAGAATCAAAACCTTGAAGCGGGCAAGAGCCCGTCTCAGATCTTTGCCGGCACTTGCACGGCCTGTCATAAAGGTCCGCGAGGGCTGTTACGGACCGTATCGCCCGGCTCCCTACCGGGGTTTTTGCGACAGCATTACACCACCAGCCCGGACATGGCTTCGCTACTTGCCGGCTTCCTCGTCTCGAATGGCGCGGCCGATAGCCGTCGCCTCGCCGACCAGCCGAAGTCCGGTAAACCCAATCGCGACGAAATAGGTGAACCTGGACGCCTGGGGCATGGCGGCAGGCGATCGGTCCGATCGGAAGAGCCGCGAGCGGCCGAAAGCCAGACTCCGGCGCAGGTCTCAAACGAGCGCGGCACCCCCAAACAGAAGCTCAGCAAGCGCGCCAAGCCGGCCGCGGAAGAGGCTCCAAAAACCGAGACTGCCAAACCCGATAGCGCCAAGGAAGAACCGACGAAAACCGAGGCCAGCCAAGGCGACGCGCCCAAGAGCGAAACAGCCAACGAAGCCGCCAAATCCGAAGGCGACAAGTCGCAAGGCAATGCTGACAACAACCAGGCCGAGGGCAACAAATCTGACGCTGCCGAGCGTCAG
>NZ_DATEPI010000046.1:0-14190 GCF_035273305.1 Bradyrhizobium sp.
GGTCCTCGAAGTCCTGCCGGTCGCGAACAGCGTTACGGAAAATCTGCTCCTTGCCCGGCAGATATTGCGGCGGACAGAACATCTCCGGCACTCCATACCATGCGGCGGCTTTCAGCGTGAATGAGGGATCGACCAGGTGCGGGCGGCCCAGGGCCACCAGATCGGCGCGGCTGGCGGCGAGAATGGTGTTGACCTGGTCTGCCGTCGTGATGTTGCCGACGCACATGGTTGCGACCCGCGCTTCGTTGCGGACCTGGTCGGAGAACGGCGTCTGGAACATGCGCCCGTAGACAGGCTGCGCATCGCGCACGGTCTGGCCGGTGGAGACATCGATCATGTCCACCCCCGCCTCGGCAAAGGCGCGCGCGACAGCTACCGCGTCATCGCCGGTGATGCCGCCTTCCGCCCAGTCAGTAGCGGATATGCGTACCGACATCGGCTTGTGCGACGGCCAAACCGAGCGCAATGCCTCGAACACCTCGAGCGGAAAACGCAGCCGGTTGGCGAGCGAGCCGCCATAGACGTCACTCCGCTTGTTCGTGAGCGGAGAGATAAAGCTCGCGAGCAGGTAACCGTGCGCGCAATGCAGCTCCAGCATGTCGAAGCCACAGCGCAGCCCACGTTCCGCCGCTTGAACGAACGCGGCCTTGACCGTCTCCATCTCGGCGCGGCCCAACTCGCGCGGCACCTGACTGTCGGGAAAGTACGGAATGGGTGAGGCCGAGAAGACGTCCCACGCGCCCTCTTCCAGAGGACGGTCCATGCCATCCCACATCAGCTTGGTCGCGCCCTTGCGGCCGGCGTGGCCGAGTTGCAGACCGATTTTCGCGACCGAATTGGCGTGGACAAAATCGACGATGCGCCGCCACGCGGTCTCCTGTTCATCGTTCCACAATCCCGCACAGCCCGGCGTAATTCGGGCCTCGCGCGAAACACAGGTCATTTCGGTAAAGATCAAGCCCGCTCCGCCGATCGCGCGCGAGCCGTAATGCACAAAATGAAAATCGCTGGCCACCCCTTCTTTCGCCGAATACATGCACATGGGTGAAACGACGGCGCGATTGACTACTTCCATCTCGCGCAGCCGCAACGGCTGGAACATCGGCGGCGCCGGTTTATCGATATCGACGTCGAAGCCCTTTGCACGAACCTGCTTCGCGAACGCCTTGTCCACTTCGTTGACAAAATCAGGCGCGCGCAGTGCCAGATTGTCATAGGTGATTGCCTTGGCGCGGGTCATGACCCCGAAAGCGAACTGCACCGGATCGAAATCCCAGAACCGATCGACATGCTCGAACCAGACCAGCGACACATCAGCTGCGTGCTGCGTCTTCTCGACCTCTTCGCGGCGGCCTTCCTCGT
This sequence comes from Bradyrhizobium sp., assembly GCF_035273305.1. Classification (GTDB taxonomy): domain Bacteria; phylum Pseudomonadota; class Alphaproteobacteria; order Rhizobiales; family Xanthobacteraceae; genus Bradyrhizobium. The sequence continues at coordinate 1,363 of NZ_DATEPI010000046.1, forward strand.
ATTGACGCAACGCTGCGTCGATGCTGGGAGTGGCATGCATGGCCTCGGCCAATGCAATCGCGTCCTCCATCGCAAGCTTGGTGCCGGAGCCGATGGAAAAATGCGCGGTTGCCTTGGCGTCACCCAGCAGCACCATGTTGTCCCTGACCCATCGCTTGCTGCGGATCATTGGGAAATTGCGCCACATTGAGCGGTTGGTCAGCAGTGGATGGCCTTCAAGAAACCAACCAAAAATCTTGCCCATCCGATCGGCCGATTGCTTTTCGGTGAGCCCGTCAAGCCCCGCCCGCTTGAAGGTTTCCGGATCAGTCTCGAAGATCCACGTCGAACGCCCGGCCTCGTACTGGTAGGCATGCGCGATGAACGGGCCCCAGTCCGTTTCCTGAAAAATAAAGGTGAAGGCATCGAGCGGCCGGGTTGAGCCCATCCAGGCGAATTTGTTGGAGCGAAGGTCGACCTCCGGCTGAAAATGCTCAATGTATTTGTCGCGGAAGCGGCTGTTGATGCCGTCGGCCAAGACCACCAAATCGGCATGGGCGAAGCGCGTCTCGTCCTCGATATCAACCTCGAACAGCAGCGTCACGCCGAGTTCGCGCGCCCGCTCCTGCAAGATCAGGAGCAGCGTGCGGCGCGAGCAACCGCAAAAGCCATTTCCGCCGACCCGGTGAACCGTGCCCCGGAAGTGCACGGCGATATCGTCCCAATACGCGAACTGCTGGGTGATCCGGCGATAACTGATCGAATCGTATTTCTCGAAATTGTCCAACGTCGCGTCCGAAAACACCACGCCGAAGCCGAACGTATCGTCGGCGCGGTTGCGCTCGTAAACCGTGATCTCGGCGGCCGGGCGCTGCTTCTTCAAAAGGATCGCGGAATAAAGACCAGCCGGGCCCCCGCCGATGATCGCTATTTTCATGACAGCCTCCGGCGCGCGGAACTCCTGCGATTATTTTGAACCTAAAGCATTTATTCAGCAAGGCCTGCGGCTTCGCCCCGCCGACCATCAGTTGCCCTGGAACACCGGCTTTGCCTTCTTCGCAAACGCCTCGAAGGCCCTGCTGAAATCGGCTGTTGTCATGCACAGCGCCTGCGCCACCGCCTCGGCTTCGATCGCCTCTTCGACCGACATCGCCCATTCCATCGCCAGCATACGCTTGGTCATGGTGTTGGCGAAAGTCGGGCCTTCCGCGATCTCCTTCGCCTGCTGTTGCGCCTGTGATAGCAGCTGATCCGGGGGAACGATGCGGCTGAAGAACCCCCAACGCTCGCCCTCCTCCGCGCTCATGAAGCGGCCGGTATATAGCAAGTCTGACGCCCGCGATTGCCCGATGATGCGCGGCAGGATCGCGCAGGCACCCATGTCGCAACCAGCGAGCCCGACCTTGTTGAACAGGAAAGCGACCTTTGCACCGCTTGCCGCCAGGCGCATATCCGATGCCATGGCGATGATCGCGCCGGCGCCGGCGCATATGCCCGCCACCGCTGCGATTACCGGTTGCGGACAGGCCCGCATCGCCTTGACGAGATCGCCGGTCATGCGGGTGAAGGCGGTGAGGCCTTTTGTGTCCATCTTCACCAATGGACCGATGATCTCGAACACATCGCCGCCTGACGAGAAATTGCCACCGGCGCCGGTCACCACCAACGTCTTCACCTCCTCGTCCATGGCGCAGGCCCGAAAGAAATCCGTCAGCTCACGATAGCTTTCGAACGTCAACGGATTTTTTCGCTCGGGGCGATTCAGTGTCACGGTCGCTACTCCATCCACCACCGTCAGCAAAAAATGTTTGGGCGAAAATTGCGACAGCGGCAGCGTGACCGGATTGGCTTGCGTGCTCATGGGGATTCCCTTTGTGTTATCGTCGGTCGCGTGGGTGCGCGCGCCTCAAATCTCTCCGCCAGCCACAGCGATGGCCTGTCCAGTGATCGCGCCGGCACCTTCGCCGCACAACCACAGCACAGTGTCGGCGACTTCCGCCGCCGATACCAGGCGGCGCTGCGGATTGTGACGCGAGAGTTCGGCCACCGCCTGCTCATGACTGCGGCCGGTCTTCTTCATGATATTATCGATACTGCCAGCAAGTAGATCGGTATCGGTAAATCCAGGACACACTGCATTCACCGTGATGCGCGTGCTCGCCAATTCCAACGCCAGCGAGCGTATCAATCCGACCACCGCGTGCTTGGCGGCGGTATAGGCGGTCGCATACGCGTATCCCTTCAGGCCAGCCGTCGATGCAATCGCGATAATGCGGCCATACGGCCGTTCGGTCATAGCAGGCAAAACGGCCTGGATTGCGTGAACGACACCCATGAAATCAACATCGATCATCCGCCGGAACAATGCCGGATCGGATTTTGTAAATGGCGCGGATTCCGCGATCCCTGCATTGGCGATCAGTATGTCGATTGGTTGGCGCCTAGCGGCTTCGGCGATCGCAGTGGTAATGGCAGGATGAAGGGCGACGTCAGCTACGCCTGCGAAATGCGCGTCGCCCGCTGCTATGGCCTCATCCAGCGTCGCCTGGTTTCGGCCGATGACGGTGACGGTTGCTCCCGCCTGCGCCAGCGCGGAAGCGATCGCGCGGCCGATGCCCCGGCCACCGCCCGTGACCAGGGCGTGAGGAGAACGCGGCAGTCCGGGCATGCGCAGCTCCCCGATTTAGTTTGCCAACCTGAACCTGCCTATATTTTAGAGTTCAAGCTTTTGCAAACAAATGCATTACTCCCGGGTCGCTGTCGCCTGTTTCGACAATCGAAAGCACACCAAATACCCCATTACTTCAAACATGAAATTATCGCTTTTCATACCATTGAGGCCTGTTAGCATCGGTAAGTCCGACCGATCAGGAAATCCGCGTGACCCCATCTCAGTGCATGAAAACAAATGATGGCCGTTTTAGCTATCAAGCCGCGGGCGATCTGGCCTCGCCGCCGTTGGTATTCCTGCATGGGATCGGCGGCGCTGCCCGAGTCTGGAAAGGTCAACTCGATTTCTTTGGTGAGCGCTATCGCGCCATCGCCTGGGACATGCCGGGCTACGGTCGCTCCACGCCGCTATCGACTGTCAGCATCGCTACGCTCGCCGATGCGTTTAGCAATTTCCTGCAGCAGATCGGCGCGAGCAAACCGATTCTGGTCGGTCACTCGATTGGCGGCATGATCGTTCAGCAATTATTGGCGACGAGGCCCGGCATCGCCCGAGCGGTGGTGTTGGCGCAGACCAGCCCGGCATTCGGCAAAGCTGACGGCGACTGGCAGAAAGAATTCATCGCTGCGCGGCTTGGACCGCTCGATCGCGGCGAGACCATGGTTTCGCTCGCACCGATGCTGGTTCGGGAATTGGTGGGCGACGATCCCGACCGCGAAGGGATCGATCTTGCCCGTGAATGCATGGCTGCTGTGCCGGCCTCAACCTACCGTGCAACGATGCTGGCGCTGTTGGGATTCGACCAGCGGAGCGCGTTAAAAAATATCGCGGTGCCGACGCTGGTGCTGTCCGGCTCGAAAGACAAGAATGCGCCAGCGCCCATGATGGCAAAGATGGCGAGCTATATTCCATTGGCAAAATACGTCGAAATAGAAGCCGCCGGTCACCTCGTCAATCTGGAACGCCCTGGCACCTTCAACGCCGCGCTGGATGCTTTTCTGCAAACCAGCGTGGCTGCAACATCAGTCGTGGCGCAGTGATGGCGCAACAAGCCAGCAAGAGCGTCGGCCTGGATCGGATCGATGCGGATGCGCCGACGTTCGATCCGAAAGCGTTTCGGCTGGGCGACGAACAGGCCGAAATCATCGCAAGAGCGCGCGAGCTTGGCCAAACCGTATTCGCCTCCCGTGCCGCGGCCTACGACCGTGACGCGAAATTCCCGACCGAAAATTATCAAGACCTGCATCGCGCCGGGCTGTTGGGCATTGCGATTCCAAAAAAGCATGGTGGGCTCGGCGCCGATTACAAAACGTATTCACTGGCGGCTGCCGAAATCGGCCGGTATTGCGGCGCGACGGCCCTGACCTGGAACATGCACGTCTGCTCTACGCTGTGGTCTGGCCCGCTGGCGGACGATCTCGACATGGAGGCCGCCACCCGCGCCGAACACGAGCACCGCCGTGCCGTTCATTACAAACGCATTGTCGAAGGCGGAGCGGTTTATTCGCAACCGTTCTCGGAAGGCGGCGCCGCGGCGGCCGGCGGTGTTGCCTTTGGTACAGAAGCAAAGCCGGTCACCGGCGGCTGGCTCGTCAACGGCAAAAAAATTTTCGCGTCGCTTGCAGGTCACGCCGACTATTACGGAGTGCTGTGTACCGAGGTAGCGGCGGGTGAAAAGGCTTCCCGCCGCAATACGCTTTATCTTGCGATCGAGTCCAAAACCGACGGGATCTCCGTTGTCGGCGATTGGGATCCGCTGGGGATGCGCGGCACCGTCTCGCGCACGCTGCTGTTCAAGGATGTATTTGTGCCCGAAGACGCGGCGCTGATGCCGCGCGGTGTCTATTTTCAGGCAGCAACGCGCTGGCCGCACATGTTCCTGACGCTGTCGCCGACCTATGTCGGGCTGGCTCAAGCCGCTTACGATTTCACGGTGCGCTATCTGCGCGGCGAGATGCCGGGCACACCGCCGGTAAAGCGTCGGATGTATCCGACCAAGCAGATCGCCGTGGCGCAGATGCAAATCAAGCTCGAACAAACCAAGGCTCTCTGGTATCAGGCAATCAACGAAGCGCATGCCAATCCTACCAAGGAGCAGGTGTTGCGGGCTTATGCGGCGCAGTATTCCGCGATGGAAGGTGCCAACGAGATCGCGACCTTGGCGATCCGCACCTGCGGCGGCCAGGCGATGCTGAAGTCGCTGCCGCTCGAACGCATCTATCGAGACAGCCGCTGCGGCTCGCTGATGTTGCCATGGACAGCCGAACTCTGCCTCGATCGCATCGGCCGCGAGGCGCTGTACGAGACCGGCGAATCGGACGACTAGTTCGAATGGACCTTTCCGATCTCATTGAACGGAACGCGGCGTTCACGCCGGAGAAGATGGCGATCATCTTCGGTGGGGAAAATCAGAGTTACGCCGGATTGCATTCACGGATCGAATGCACAGCGCGCGCACTGAAGGCTGAGCTCGGCATCAGCCGCGGCGATCGCATTGCCATCCTCAGCCTCAATCGACCGGATTACCTCGTGCTGCTCTATGCCTGCGCCCGGCTCGGCGCAATGCTGGTGCCGCTGAACTGGCGTCTTGCCGTGGCCGAGCAACTATTCATCCTGTCGGACGCATCGGTAAAGGTGCTGGTGCTTGAACAGGCCTTTGCTGAGGTGCTACCCGCGCTGGAACAGCGCCTGCCCGGGACGAGCATCATTGGGCTGGATTTGTCGCCACCGCGTGGATTTGCGCTCGATACGCTGCTGACCCGCGCGCGCGGGGATGGTCGCAATCCGCATGTCGATCTGAGCTGTCCGCTGCTGATTGTCTACACTTCAGGCACGACAGGAAGACCCAAAGGCGCCGTGCTGCGCCAGGAAGCCTTGCTATGGAACGGGGTGATGAGCCAGCACATGCACAGCCTTACCTGCGGTGATCACGTCTTGACCGTGCTGCCGTTCTTCCATGTTGGCGGTCTCAACATTCAGACGACCCCGGCGCTGCACCAGGGCGCTACCGTCAGCATTCATCCTCGCTTCACCCCGGATGCAACACTCGCGACGATCGCGCGCGACCGACCGAGTTTGACGGTACTGGTGCCCGCAACCATGCAGGCACTGATCGAGCATCCCGACTGGGCTACAACCGACTTGTCACCGCTCAAGGCGATCTCGACCGGGTCGACGATCGTTCCGCCTCACCTGATCGAGCGCTTCGTCGCGCGTGGGGTCCCGGTGCTGCAAGTCTACGGCTCGACCGAGACCTGTCCGGTCGCGATCTATACTCGCCTTGGCGGCGATCTATCGAGGGCAGGCTCCACTGGCCTGCCCGGACTGTGCTGCGAGGCGTCCGTGATCGACGATGCCGGCAACGAGCTGCCCCCGGGCACACCGGGCGAAATCGTCGTGCGCGGCCCCAACGTATTCCACGAATATTGGGGCAACGAAGAAGCGACGCGCGAGGCCTTGCGCGATGGCTGGTATCGAACCGGCGACATCGCCCATCGCGACGATGAGGGTTATTTCTGGGTACACGACCGCAAGAAGAACCTGATCATTTCGGGAGGCGAAAATATCTATGCCGCGGAAGTAGAGCGGGTGTTGCTGGAGCATCCCGATGTCGCGGAATGTGGCGTGATCGGAAGACCGGACCCCAGATGGGATGAGGTGCCTGTCGCCTATGTCATCAGGCGATCCGGATGCACCGTCGAGGCGCACGAGTTGCGAGCGCATGTACTCCAGCAACTGGCTCGCTTCAAAGTGCCGCGGGACATCATTTTCGTCGACGACCTGCCGCGCACAGCTTTGGGCAAGGTCCAGCATTTCATGCTGAGACAGCTCGAGCTGCCCGGATCGTCTTCGCAAGGAGATGCATTGTGAAGATCGCGGTGTTGGGCGGCGGCAATGGCTCGTTTGCAGCGGCCGGTGACTTTGCCTTGCAAGGCCATGACGTGCGGCTCTGGCGCCGCGATGCGCGCCTGGTGATGGAACATCGCGCCGCGGGTTCCCGCGTCACAGTCAAGGACGCGAAGGGTCGTCACGAGGCGCAACTGGCGCTGGTGACAGCGGACATCGCGGAAGCCGCTCGCGATGCTGAGCTGATCGTCTGCCCTGCGCCGGCATTCGCGCAGCACGATATCGCCAGATTGCTTGCGCCCCATCTGGCGGATGGCCAGGTCGTGTTTCTGCCTCCGGCGACGTTCGGCTCGATGATTTTCGCGACCGCCGCACGCAAAACCGGCAACCTGGCCAGTGTGACGTTTGCGGAGACGGGCACGCTGCCCTGGCTGACGCGAAAGCATGGCCCTTTCGAAGCCGCGATTACCGTTCGCGCCAAGCGACTGCCGGTCGGCGTATTTCCGGAAAAACAAGCCGATCGTGCGCTCGAAATAATCGCTCGCGCTTTTCCTGATGTGATCGAGCCCTGCGGCGATGCGCTGTCCGGCGCGCTGATGAACGCCGGCCCGATTATCCATCCACCGCTCATTGTAATGAACGCCGGCCCGATCGAACATTTCGAACGCTGGGATATTCACAAGGAAGGCACGCAGGCCTCGATCCGGCGGGTTACCGACGCGCTCGATGCCGAGCGCATCGCGGTGCGGCAGGCGTTTGGCTATGGCGCTCCACATTTCCCGCTGGCGCATCACTATGCGCGTGAAGGCGAGCATTGGATGTATGGTCGTGGCTCGCATGATCGACTGACCGACTCCGGCGATTGGCGCGAGCGGCTTGTGCTCACCGACCACCGCTACATGCAGGAGGATCTGCGTCTCGGAATATCATTTCTGATTTCTGCTGCCGAACTGGCTGGTGTCGCGACGCCGCTAGCAAAGGGATTTCTTTCGATCGGCGGTGCGATCTGCGGAGAGGATTTCATGAAAGGCGGACGCACGCTTGCAAGCCTCGGGCTGGGCGGACTTAGTCGGAGCGAGTTGAAGACGTTCTTGCATGATGGCTTTGACTCGTGAGTGCGGGCCGTCCCAGGATTGCATGTCTGGGCGCCGGCCGCATGGGCCGCGGCATCGCGGTCGCGTTTGCCTATGCCGGGCACGCCGTCACCTTGGTCGACGTCAAGGCGCGGCCTGACGAGCGCTTCGGATTGCTCAAAACCGAGGCGGTGAAAGAAATCAGCAACACGCTTGCGAGCCTGTCCCGGTTTGGATTGCTGGCGGAAGCGGATGTCGAGGCCATCGTCGCCCGCGTCTCGGTCGTGCCGGCGGCCGAGATGTCTGCCGCGCTCGCCGGCGCCGTGATGGTGTTTGAAGGCGTCCCCGAGGTGGTCGAACTCAAGCGCGAGGTTCTGGCAGCGGCGTCGAAATGCGCTGGCGCCGAAGCCGTCATCGCGTCGACTACGTCAACCATTCTGGTCGACGATCTCTCCGGCGCTGTGGAGCATCCCGAACGGTTTCTCAACGTGCATTGGCTTAACCCCGCCTACCTGATCCCGCTGGTAGAGATTTCGCCGGGCAAGGCGACCGACCCGGCGATCACGACGCAAATGAAAGCGTTGCTGGAGGGGATCGGCAAGGTGCCGGTGGTGTGCGCGGCCTCACCGGGCTTCATCGTGCCGCGCATTCAGGCGCTTGCCATGAACGAAGCCGCACGGATGGTGGAAGAAGGTGTTGCCAGCGCCGAGGACATTGATAAGGCTGTCCGATACGGTTTCGGCTTTCGCTACGCGGTGCTCGGGCTGTTGGAATTCATCGATTGGGGCGGCGGCGACATTCTTTATTATGCCAGCCGCTATCTTGAAGGCGCGCTCGGCAGCGACCGCTATCGTGCGCCCGAGGTAATCTCAAAGAACATGCGCGACGGCCGCATCGGACTACGCACGGGTGCCGGGTTTCTCGACTACTCGGGCCTGGACGTCGAGGCTTACCGCGAGCGCCGGCTTTCGGATCTCGTCAGCCTGCTCAGGCATGTTGGCCTAGCCCGACCGCCGGTGCTGGATCGGGACTAGCCGAAAACGTCCTGCAACACACCTTCGCGGACCACCGCGACACCGTCCAATTCGATCGTCGTGCCCATCATCGGAAGATCGAAATGCCCGGCGGTGTAACGGCCGGCGAATTCATTCGCGCCGGTCGAAAACAGGAAATTGCCGGCGACGGCCCGCAGCTCTGTCCCGTTGGTGTCGCGCTGATCGTACATCGTCAGCGCCTCATAGCGGGCACGCGGGTTCATTCCGAATCCGACATGCGAAACGGCATAGGCTTCGCGGTCGCCCCACGCCGCCAGATAGGCGCGCATCATCGTGGCATCGGCGCCCTCGCCGTCGAGGTCCGTGACATAATCGTTCTTCAACTCCATCCGGACCGGCGAGGTCAGGTAGCGTTTGAAGGTCAGGTTGATATCGCCCGCCGCCATCACCAGGGTTCCGTTCACCGTTCCGCTTTTGGGAAAACTGACGACGATCCCGCCAGGCCAATGCGCGAGCGTTCCCGGCTTATCGGTCCAGCCCCACACGCCGACTGTCGAGGCGCCAATCATGTCGATGTCGAGCGCCGTCCCAGCTTTCGACGTCACGCGCATCCGTTTGGTCGCGCGCATCATCTTCGCCGCCGCCCTCACGCGTTTTTCCAACGCAGCATCGGGCAGCATGCGCTCGAGTGCCTCCGGATGCTCATTGGAAATCACGAGAATGCGCGCGCCGGATTTCAGTATTTCCGGCGTCTCCACCGCGTGCATCAGTCCCTCGATGCTGCAATCGACCACGAACCCCGCCTGCTGCAAGGCCGTGACCACAGGCGCTAGCCGCTGGATCGCTTCGCTGGCCCCCGTGGAGCGGATCGGCACGATCTGCTTGTTGCGCGGCGTCGGCACGATGACATGGAATGGCCTCGCACCCATCCGCAACAGTGCCAGTTCGGCAAGATGAACATTAAGCGCGCGCGACTGCGTTTCCGAAAGGATCGCGGCAGTATCGCCTGCCTTGATCGCGCAACGATCGAAAATCTCGCAAAACGCGTCGATCCACTTCGCTTCGATGCGGTCTGCGAACATCGCTTTCTCCTTACGAGCCTTGCATCAAACTTCCGGAAAGCCGCGCAGCAGATAATTCCGCAGGCCTTCCAGCAAGCCATTGAGAATCAGGCCGAGCAGCGAAATCGTGATCAGCGGCACGAACATGTCCACCGCCTGAAATGTTCGAGCGGCCGTCACCAAGACATGACCGAGGCCGTCGGTTGAGGTGATCATTTCGGCCAGAAACACCACGATGCAGGAGATCACGAGTCCGATGCGACAACCAGTCAGGATCGACGGCACGGCCGCCGGCAGCACCACCTTGAACAGGATCTGACGCCTTGGCGTACCTGCAGCCATCGCCGACCAGATCAGCTTCTGTTCCACCATCGACGCGCCGTAATAGGTCGATAGCAGGATCGGGAATAGCGCGTCGGCTGCAACCAGCATGATCTTGGATTGATGATTGAAGCCCAGCAGCAGCAATAACGCGGGATAGAGCGCTACCTTCGGCAGCGGCGCCAACACCCGCACGATCGGACGTACTACCGCATTGACGGCCGGGCTGGCCGCCGCGGCGAGCCCAATACTGACGCCAAGCAGCACTGCGATCGAGAAACCCGCGAACAGCCGAAACAGCGTAGCCGCGATCTCCTGCTGAAACGTGCTGGTGAACAGCTGCTGTGCCAGACGCGTGAATACGAGACCGGGTGGCGGCAGCAACGTCGGCGGTGCATAGCCAAAGGAGACAAGCGCCTGCCATAGCCCAACCATGAGTGCGATCGGCACGATTCCAAGCAGAATGTCTGTCGTAACAGCGCGTAAGTTCATGCAAAGCTCAATGGAATTTCGAAGCCCGGCTCGGACCATCTTACCAACCTGCCGCGTAGCTTTTCGAACGCGGCATCGAGCCCGATTCCCATCGCGCCGATGATGATGATCATGGCGTAAACCGTGTCGTATTGTCCCATATCGAGCGCATTGAACAGGATATTGCCGGCACCGGACTGCCGCGCGATCATCTCGCTTGTCACCATGGTAATCAGCGCCAGCACGAGCCCGGTGCGGCAGCCGGTGAGAATCTCCGGCAGCGCGGCTGGCAGTACGATCCGGATCATGCGCTGCGCGGCTGACAGGCCCATGGCCGCGCCCGACCACAACATCTTTTCCTCGATCGCCTTAGCGCCCTGGAAGCTGTGATAGATCACGGGAAGGCTGACGCCGAGAAAGATGACAAGCATCTTCGCGACATCGCCAACGCCGAGCCAGAGCAGGATGATCGGCATCAGTGCCGCCTTTGGCACCGGATAGGTAATCATCAGCAGCGGATTGAAAAAAGACGCCACGGCACGCGAGCGGCCCATCATCAATCCGAGCGGAATAGATACGAGTACCGCTACGCTGAAGCCGATCGCCATCCGCCTGATCGACGCGAGGATATTGATCAGCGATTCCTGGTCGCCAAGAATAGAGGGAATCGCCTTGATCGCATCCCACGCGCCAGGGAAGCTGTCAGTGTTTAACATCAGCGCCGCCGCCTGCCAAATGGCTAACAGACCGAGGCAGGCCAGTAGCGGCGCCGAACGGGAAACAACAGCACGCATCACGGTCACGGCCGCAACTCGTCTTCGCTGGTGTCGTCGATCATGCCTTCAATATCGACGACGTACTTCTGGTAGCGCGGGTCCAGCAGCAGTTCCGAGCGGCGGCGCGGACGCGGCAAATCGATTTCGACGATCTGCTTGATGCGTCCGGGCGCACGCGTCATCACCACGACCGTGTCCGACAGGAACACGGCTTCCTCGACCGAGTGGGTGACGAACAGCACCGTCTTGCGGTCGCGTTCCCAAATGTTGAGCAGATCATTTTGAAGCCGGGTACGCGTATGCGCATCGAGCGCGCCGAACGGTTCATCCATCAGCAGCACCGCCGGATGATAGGCGAGCGTGCGCGCCAGCGCGACGCGCTGCTTCATACCGCCGGATAGCTCCTTGGGATAAAAATGCTCAAATCCTTTCAGGCCGACCTTCTCGATCAACGCGCGGCTCTGGGCTTCGGCTTCAGGTGATTTGACGCCTTGCTGCCGTGGACCATACATCACGTTCCCAAGGACGCTCTTCCAGGGAAACAGCGCGAACTCCTGAAAGACCGGGCCACGATCAGGGCCGGGACCTCTAATTGCTTTGCCTTTCACTGTCGCAACACCTTCGGTCGGGCTGACAAAACCACCGACGATATAGAGCAGCGTCGATTTTCCGCAGCCGGAAGGGCCCAGGATCGAGACAAAGGCACCGTCCTCGATCGTCAGGGAAATGTCGGATATTGCGAGATGCTCCTGGCGTCCCGACGTGCGGAACACCTGAGAAACGTGATCGATGGTGATCATTGCGGCGCCCGTCTGGCGCGCCGGCGCGGCTTTTGCTTCAACGTTCGACCGCGATGACATCAGGTTCATTTCCGCTCGCAGTTCAGATTGAAGTCTGTCCGGCACAGTTCGGATGCTCGGCTTCGGTTAGAGCGACCATAGCGGAAACTTGCAAGCATTGGCGATGCAGTTTCGACCCGACCGGCAACATCAGGCCTGATCGAACCACGGCCACTCCGCCGCACCCTGATGCGTAACGGCGCCGCCGGGCGCTTGGCCGACCAGCCGGGCATACTTCGCCAGCGCGCCCGCCCGATGGCGGGGCGGCCGTGGCTTCCATGACTGCCGCCGGGTTTCGAATTCCGCCTCCTCAATCAGCAAGTCCAGGCGGCGCGCGCTGGCATCGATCCGGATCCGGTCGCCATCGCGCACCAACGCGAGCGGGCCGCCGATGAACGATTCGGGCGACACATAGCCGATGCACATGCCCCGGGTGGCGCCCGAAAAACGCCCATCGGTGATCAGCGCGACCTTCTCGCCCATGCCCTGCCCGTAGATCAGCGCAGTGACGCCGAGCATCTCGCGCATGCCGGGCCCCCCGACCGGGCCCTCATTGCGAATCACGAGAACGTCGCCAGCGCCGTATTTGCGATTGCGGACGGCTTCCACGCATTGTTCCTCATCCTCGAACACACGCGCCGCGCCTTCAAACACGAGGCTCTTGAGGCCGGCGACCTTGATGACGGCGCCGTCAGGGCAAAGATTTCCCTTGAGAACTGCGACGCCTCCATCCGGCATGATAGGCGCGCTTGTGGGAAAGATGACGTCGCCATCAGGCGCGTTCGCGTTGGCATAC
>NZ_DATEPI010000047.1:0-12042 GCF_035273305.1 Bradyrhizobium sp.
ATGAGTATTGATCCCGCGTTGGTCGTGATCGCAGCGGCTCCCATCACAACCCACAAAACCGGGGTGATATCCTCAGGATCGAGATCGGAGAAGAAAATGCGATGGGCAAAGAGAGTGATGAAGATGCCATAGAGCGCGAGCCCCACGCCCCAAAGCATGTGGGCAAGCACGAACACGGCCGGACGAAGAGCGCCCATTTCGGACGCGACGGTCACGCCGAGGATGGCAAGGGATTCCGTACCGACGATGGCATTGAGCCAACCGCCATGCACGATGTTCGTGCCGCCCGCACTGTTAAGAAAGATAAGCACCGCGAAGCTGAAATAGACAAGGACAAACCAGAGCGCGAGCGCGAACAGCCACATCGTCACCGCGACCATTGCGAAGCCGCGCAAATGGAGCGCTACTCCGAAAACCCCGGTGCCCGCGACAATGGTGAAAAAGGAAAATACCAGCCGGGGATCGGTGAGATCCCTCCACAAGGCTTGCGAGAACAGCGCAAGGCGCAACAGCGTGAAAAGGATCAGGCAAGGATACGCGAAGAGAATGACCGCGAACAGCAAGTCGGCCCAAGCCCGGTAACCTTCGAGGAAGAAGGCGTTTGAGATAATGCCGCTCGCCATTACCAGCGCGAACGCGCCGGGATGGAGTTCCGCCACTTGGCTATTGGTCCACCCAGCCGCTCGATGCACGGTCAACGATGCGGGCTTTCCAGAAACTTCCATATTCAATAACCACGTTTGCGCGAGGCCAACGGTGCACCTGATAGGATATACCCCCTCCAAGGATAAACCCGGTCCCGCCCGCGAACAGAACCATCGGCGGTGAGAACCTGGACACCATCAGGCGAGGGTCTTGAGAATCTTGCCAACCTAAACTGTCTCATTATATCACCAACCTTCCCCTACGACCTGCGCGAGACCGATATGCCCACGGAAACTGTTGCCGAACACAAACCTTTTCAGGCCGAAGTTGCCGAACTTTTGCACCTGATGGTGCACTCGGTCTATTCGGAAACCGAAATCTTTCTCCGCGAATTGATTTCGAATGCCTCCGACGCCCTCGACAAGCTGCGTTACGAGGCGATCGCCGCGCCCGATCTGACGGCCGACGGCGAGCCGCCCAGGATCCGCATCGTTCCGGACAAGAAAGCCGGGACGCTCGCCGTGATCGACAACGGCATCGGCATGGATCGCCAGGAGCTGATTGATAATCTCGGAACCATTGCGCGGTCTGGCACCAAGTCCTTTCTCTCACGTCTGACCGAAGCCAAGGACGGCGCCGGCTTGATCGGGCAATTCGGCGTTGGCTTTTACGCGGCCTTTATGGTCGCCGATCGCATTGCCGTCACCAGCCGCCGTGCCGGAACCACCGAGGTCTGGACATGGTCGTCCTCGGGCGGCAATGGGTTCGATATCGCTCCGGCCAGCGACGAGGATGCCCGACGCGTCACGCGCGGCACCGAAATCGTTCTGCATCTGAAGTCCGACGCGACAAAATATCTGGAGGCTTACGAGATCGAGCGGATCGTCGGCGCCTATTCCGATAACATCCAGTTTCCGATCGAGCTCAAGCCGGAGCAGGGAGAGCCGCGGCAGATCAACTCGGCAAGCGCATTGTGGCAGCGGCCGAAATCAGAACTGAAGCCGGAAGACTACACCCAGGCCTACCGGTCGATCGCCGGGGCCTTCGATGATCCGGCGATGACGCTGCACTACCGCGCTGAAGGCCGGCAGTCTTATGTGGTCCTGTTGTTCGCGCCGTCCACCAAACCATTCGATCTGTTCGAGCCGATGCGTAAGGGCCGCGTCAAGCTCTACGTGCGCCGCGTTTTCATTGCCGACGACGCCGATCTCTTGCCGGCCTATCTCCGTTTCATTTGCGGCGTGATCGACAGCGAGGACCTGCCGCTCAATCTTTCCCGCGAGATGTTGCAGAACAACCCGCAGCTTGCTCAAATCCGCAAGGCGGTCACCGGTCGCTTGATCAGCGAATTGGAAAATCTGAGTGAGAAGGAGCCGGAAAATTTCGCGAGAATATGGGATGCGTTCGGAGCAGTGATTAAGGAAGGCATCTGGGAAGATTTCGAGCGCCGGGAGAAGCTGCTGGCGCTGTCGCGCTTCACCACCACTTCCGGCGACAAGCGTTCGCTCAAGCAGTACGTCGGAAACCTGAAGCCGAACCAGACCGAAATTTACTACCTGGTTGGCGACAGCCTCGAGCGGTTGAAGTCAAATCCGAAGCTGGAATCGGCGACTGCGCGCGGCGTAGAGGTCCTGCTGCTGACCGATCCGGTCGATGCCTTCTGGACCTCGGCGCCGCTCGACTTCGGCGGCAAGCCGCTGAAGTCGCTGAGCCAGGGCGATATCGATTTCGGGCTTATCCCGCTGCTGGATGACAATGCCAACAAGCAAAGCCCAGCCGCGGACGAGGCCGTGACCATCGCGGTGATCAAGGATGCGCTTGGCGACAAGGTGTCTGACGTCCGCGCATCGCAGCGACTGACCACCAGCGCCTCGTGCCTGGTGGCAGGCGGCGCCGGCCGCGATCGCCAGCTTGAGCGATTGCTGGCCCAGCAAAATCGCGGCGCCGCGACGAAACCGATCCTCGAAATCAATTTGCGCCATCCGCTGGTCGCGGCAATTACCGAGCAGAAGCATGCAGCGCGGGATCTCTCATTGCTGCTGCTGGAGCAGGCGCAGATTCTTGACGGCGAGCTGCCGGAGGATCCGGCGGCGTTCACGAACCGACTCAACGGGCTAGTGCTACGCGCAGTGTCCGGGCAAGCCGGTTAGTATGCAGCGACGAGCTTACTCACATCTCGCTCCTGACCTGGAGGTCAGCCGAGCTCTAGCCGGTAAACCCGCGCTGCTGTTCCGGAAAATAGCGCGGTCTTCTCGGCCTCGCTGTACTGCGCGGCTATTCGCTTGAAGGCGTTGAAGATCACCAGGTAGCTGCATTGGCCCTTGTCCGGAGGAAAATTGCTCTCGAACATGCAGCGCTCGGGACCGAAGGCCTCGATGCAGGTTTCGAAATAGGGGCGCCATGCCGCGGCGGCCTCCTCCGAGGACGGCGGCTTCGGCCGCTCGTGAAAGTCATAACCGAGCAGCCGCATTGCGAGGCCCCCGAGTTTCACTACCACGTTCGGGCATCTTGCGATGTCCCGGATCGCGGCCTTCCAATCGGCGAAAATCTCTTCGCGACGGCCCGCGTAGCTGCCAACCCCGATCGGGCCTCCACAATGATCGAGCACGATCGCGGTATCTGGAAAGGCGCGGGCGAGGTCGGCGAGCTCGCCGATCTGCGGATGAAACAGCCAGGCGTCAAAACTCAGGCTCAGCGGCGCAAGGCAGGCAAAGCCCTCGCGAAAGCCAGGATCAAGCAGGAGCTTCTTCGGCCGCAGCGCGTACATGCCGGCGACCTCTGGGTCCGCATCCCAAGCGGAGGAATGCCGAATGCCGCGAAAGCGACCGTTGCCGGCGACGATTTCCGCTTCAAGTACGGGACGCGCGCTATCGCCGAGCAGCAGATTGACATGACCGACGATGCCGGCGCAGATCGCTGCGGGGCCGTAAGCACCGCTCGCGCTCATGGCCGCGACGCCGTTGGCGAACTCGACCTCGCCGACGGGGCGCAACGATTCCGGGCCACCGGCGCGATACATCGAGCGGGCTTCGACATAGACCGTTGCGATTACGTTATGTCCGGATCCGACGTCGGCCACGATGTCTTCAATCAGATAGCGTTGCCCGCCGCGATCCCACAGATGATGATGGGGGTCGACAATGGGGCGCGCCGGATCGAGGATCTCTTCCTTGCGCAACGCCAGCCAATCTTCGCGCGGATCGGCATAGAGCCCGCTCTTCGCAGCGGGGGCATTGCTGGGCATGGAAGTCGCTCCGTTGGTGACGAGTACCGAATGTATGCAGAAAATAGATCAGACACCGCGGAGCACAATTACGGTCGGCATAGCCGGCAGCGCATCCCGCGAAATCGTCAGCGTGCGCTCGTTTCGCATCTCCGTGGCGAATTGCTGTCCGATCCGACGCATGAATTCCTCCAGCGGAGTCATGAAGCGATGCATCGGCAGCACCACCGAGGCGCGCAGCCGCCGGGTGATTTCGGAAATGCCATCGAGCGACATCGTGTAGGTGCCGTCGATTGGCACCATCACGATGTCGAGCCGGCCGATCGCCGCGAAATGGGTTTCATCAAGCTTGTGATGCAAGTGTCCCAGATGGCCGATGCAAAGGCCGGCGACTTCAAAAATGAAGATCGAGTTGCCGTCCTTGATCATTTCGGCGCTCGGGCCGTCGCCGAAATAGCGCCTGATATCGGTGGTCACGTTTCGGATGAAGACATCTCCGACTCGGAGCGCGATTTTCGCGGGCTCACCGTTGTCGGCCCAGCCGTGCAACACATAGGGAATGCGGGGGTCCGGAAACAGCGTGTAATGCGTGTCATGCGCGCGGTTCATCGTGACCACGTCGGGCAAACGGCCGGCGGTGTAGGCGCCGCTATAGTCAGTCGCGATCCGAATCCCGCCCGGCGTATCGATGTAATAGGTCGAGTGACCGGCATAGGTGATTGCAACTTCGTCGGGCTTTGCGGCGGACTCGCGAACGCTGACGGGAATCGCGCGTGGCCCACTATTCGCCATCGCCAGGCATTCGCTGCTGCGCTGGTTCTCCTGCGCCAGGGCCGGGGCAAACAGCGAAAACAGCAACGCAACGGCCGCGGGGAAGCATCGCAACATCGGTACGCCCGTATCAAAAAAGCGCCGCACTGTACCCTGCAATCCTGGTTCCGTCATCGCGGCACTCCGGCGTTGCGGAGAATTCGTTCTATTGCTGCCGCGGGCTGATCTTCCAGGTGGCGGCAAGGATGGCGAGGGTCATGACGCCGGTCACGATCGCGGCGATCGGCACCGCAAGCGCCAGCGCCGCCGTGGCCGCCCATCCGATCGAGGAGAACGCTTCGGCGAAGGTCGCCAGCCGCGACGAGGTCTGACGCCGGCGAAATTGGCTGCGCCGGGCCTGTACCCGAAACCAGAGTTGGATCGCGGTGGCGGATACGGTTGCAAGTATCACGAACAGCGCAGTGACCGCCGCTTGAACGGAGGAGGCAAACAGCAGCGCGATAGCGAACGGCGCGAAAATGGCGCCGATCGCGATCAGCACCACTTCGATCTTGGCACGGATGATGCGGGATGCCGTCAAGGGCGCGGTTGCCACCAGGTCGGCGGCATCTTCGCCCGAAATCGTCAGCCATGCGAGACCGCCAGCGAGCTGCCCCGCAGCCATCACGATAACTGGCGTGACGACCACGATCGCCATGGCGCTATCGGCGAAGCGTCGCCACAGCATCACCGCTGGAGGCACAAGGTACAACAGCTGCATCAGGCTCTGCGACAAAAGCCATGGATCGCGTCGCAGCAGCACGAATTCCTTGCGGCGCAGCGCTTGTTGCCGCGTACCCGAGCGGAACGCTGTTGTCCTGGAGTGTTGTCGGTCTGGCGCGGCATTGCCGGACGCGCGCCGGGCCGTGTCAGCAAATCGCGTCGACAACATCGCCATGACGCCGCCGAGCAGCACGAGGCCACCGGCGAAAAGGACCGCCAATGCCTGCTTATCGCCGAGCGTCGCACGCGCCGGCCACCAGACCGCGCTCTCAAGCCCTGGGGCAAAGGCTGTGGCGGTCTCCGATGTCAGAACCGCGAATCTCGACAGCGTGCCGTAGGACAGGATCGCGGCGACCTGCAGCGCGATCACAAAGCCGGCGCCAATGATCGCCGCAATGATCTGCGCCGCCAACCGGGTCCGGCGAGGACCGATCATCCGAAACAGCAAAATCGTGACCGCTACAGCGACCGCTGCTGCCGACAGGCCAACCGTGACGATCACGCCATAAGCCGCGAACCACCTGAAGCCGCCGCCGATCACCAGGACATCGATGACCGGTGTCGAGAACAACAACGACATCGCAGTAACCGACAGCGCGATCGCCGCTATCCGAATGGAAAACACATCTGTGAGCCGTGCCGGCGAGGACATGATGAGGTCGAGATCGGCGCGCGCGTAAAAAACCCGTGTCACGGATTCGATTGCCTGCGACAGCATCAAGGTCCAGGCGAGAAAGATGATCGCCGTGATGATGATCAGCGAGGAAATGTCAGGTGGGAGTTGGAGGTTCGCAAACCGGCCGATCACCGCATAGGCCGGCAGATGCATGACCGCGGCAAACACAACCAGTCCAATCAGTGCAGCGCGCTTGCGGCCGCGCCGCCCGGTTGCCATCACCGCGAGCCACTCGCGCCAGGCCAGCCGAAGCTCGTGCCGGGCAAACCACGTAAGCGCCGCAGCCGAATTCATGCGGCCGCCGCGACGTCGACCAGCGCGATGAATAGATCTTCAAGGCTGGTGTCGTGCCGACCGTTCTGCTGGCGCAATTCGGCCAAAGTGCCTTCGGCGACCAGCCGTCCGGCGGCGATCACGCCGATGCGGTCGGCCATTCGCTCGGCGACTTCGAGAATATGTGTGGTCATAATTACCGTGCAGCCGGCGAGGACGCGATCGTTGAGCAATCCTTTGACGTGCCGGGCGGAAACTGCATCGAGCCCGGTAAGCGGCTCGTCAAGGATGATCAGCCGGGGCGCGTGCACCAGCGCGCCGGCCAGCGCAACTTTCTGGCGCATGCCCTTGGAAAAACCCTCGCAGCGTTCGTGCCGATGCGCCTGCAATCCGAGCGAGATGAGCAGTTCGTGCGCGGCCGGTTCGGCAACGCGAGCGTCGATGCCCCAGAGCCCGGCAACGAATTCGAGGTACTCGAGCGGCGTGAGCTTGTCGTAGATCATCGGCTCATCCGAAACCCATGCCATGACCTGCTTTGCCGCGATGGAATCCGCTAGCGCGTCGATGCCGAAGACAGAAACCCTCCCTGCATCAGGCTGCAACAGCCCGGCTACCATTCGCAGCGTCGTGGTTTTGCCGGCTCCGTTCGGACCAACGAGCGCATAGAATTCGCCCGACCCGACCGTGAGATCGAGCGCGTCGACCGCGAGGCGGTCAAAACGCTTTGTTAACCCTCGCAGTTCGAGCGCGGATTCGATGGACTTCATGACAGGGTGCCGTGGTTGATTTGCATCCGATGTTTCGACCATGGACCGCAGATATTTCGCTGCGGTGAATCCGTCGGGGCAAATTCATTTGATAGGTCCGCTCACGGCATGCCATTGCTTACTGGCTAGCGGAGCGAACTCAGTTGGTCGCCAAAACCAAACCAGGCTGCGAAACGGTCAGTGTGAGGGTGGGAGAGCGAACGCCATCCGGAATTTCCGCGAGCAATGGTGGCTCGCGGTACTGCATCAGCCCGTGCTGATCAATGACAAACAAGGGGCGATAGTTTCTTAGATTATCGTCCTCGACCATGGCCATGCGGCGGTTGTCGAGGGCGAGCCAATGTCCATCGAGTCGTGCCGCTGCGACCGCGTGGTCCTCGCCGCGAATGGTGTCGCGAATGATTACGATCCGCAGATCATCTGATGATATTCCGGCCTGATGCAGCGCAACGAACTTGGCGATCGCGTAATCTTCGCAATCGCCGGCGCCGTGGGTGAACGTGACCAGTGGCGATGTCCAGACGTCTGCCTCGCCGTATTGCGCCTGGTCACTCATCGGCCGGATCGCCAGATTGACGGCGCGATTTACTTCGCCGAGACGGGCGCGGCCTTCGCGGCCTCGCGCGCTATCGATAATGGCGAGGAAGCGCAGAGCAGCGGGCGATGCGCAACGCTCCCGATCACCGTCGCAAAGCGCGATTTGTACCCGCTCATCGTCGAGCTTGCGCTCGACGTTGCGCCATTTCTCCCGCAAGCGACCGGCGAAAACTCTCGAAACAGACAAGCCGAATGGCTCTGCCGAGGGCTGCGACAGTTGCGGTGCGCTAGGCGAATCCGCTTGCTCCAACGTGCCGGCTGAAAGATCTGCCGCCAGTCCGTACCAGGCCAACGCGCACGCAAGCCCGATGGCACGCCGCGCCGGCGAGTGACCGAAAAAACCCATGTGACGCCCCGTTGTCCGGACATCGGCAAGGGCTCGTTAGCCACCTCGTGACCGGATCATTTCGTAGGCGAGGATGGGTGGCTGGGCTTTGATTCCGCTTAAAACCGACCGTTCGCGGCCGAAAAGCGCGAAAGACGCTGAAAGACGCGTCGACGTTTTACCGAGAGTTTTAGATAACGGCCGCTTCGAAGCGTTTGCCCGATAGACACCGAAAGCACACGAGCGATTATGGGTGCTCGGTTTCCGGCGACATGCCTAATTTGTGTAGTGTGTTACCCAGATCACAGTTTAAGCCGGCACAATGCTGCAGTATGCTGGCAGAACTCGGCAACAAATGTTCTTCGCTTCCCGCGATACCTGATTCTGTTCCTTATAATAGCCTAGGTCGCGTTTTTATACTTCGAACTATTGTCTAATTCGTACTGACCGCGATGCGAATACCCTACCTCTCACGAATGCGGCTGACAGAGACTTCGAACGGTCCGTGCCGGACGGCGTTGCCGCCTGTTTGCACAAGTAGGAGATGGTTCCCCAACGGTTAGCTTCATGATAAGGCAAGCTTAGACTGACGAAATTATAGAAAAATTAACTTTGTGCGGTGGCGATTTGAACTACGCCGGCCAATTCGACGCGAATCTCTCCTCGGATGCCTTGGGCTTGCATTTGCAAGGGCAAGCCAGAGTCGAGACAGTTACGCATCACGCGACGCACGCGCCTGCGGACGCCATCATCGTTGCCGACGCTCATCTACTTTTCACCGGCGATTTCAAGCGATCCGGCGTCGACCTGATCCTGTCAGGCGACAATCAAGAACTGCTCCTGCAGGATTACTTCAAGACCGACAAGCGGGCGCCACTGTCCTCGCCGGATGGTGCGCACCTGACCGGCGGCATTGTAACGGCGCTGACCGGCCACACTCAATACGCGCAGGCGGGCGGCGCGAGCGCCGGCAAGGTCATCGGTCATGTCAGCAAGCTCGTGGGCACGGCGACCGTAGTCCGGAATGGCGTGTCTATCATCTTGAACAACGGAGACAACGTCGAAAAAGGCGACGTCGTACAGTCCGGCTCCGATTCGACTCTCGGAATTACGTTCATCGATGGCACTGTATTCGGCTTGTCCTCGAACGCGCGAATGGTGCTCAATGAAATGGTGTACGACCCGAACGGGTCGAATAACTCTTCACTGCTCAGCCTGGTTGCGGGTACCATTACATTCGTAGCGGGCGAGACCGCCAAGCACGGTGATATGAAGGTCGATACCCCGGTTGCGACCATGGGCATCCGGGGCACGGCGGTGTTGGTCGAAGTGGATTTCGAGGTGCCCCTCGCGGCGCCGTCGCCGGGCACGCCGCCTTCACCTTCGGCAAAATTCCAGGTTCTGGTCGAGCCGGACGGCACGACGGGTTCGTACATCCTGTTCGACAAGAACACGCTTACGCCGATAGCGACCGTCAACCAGGCCGGACAGCAGATCAATATCAGTCAGGGCCAGGTCACCATCACCAATGCGCCGCTGCCCCCGGATATCCAAAAGCTCATCAACGACGTGTTCTCGCTGAAATTCACGAGCAACGACTCCAACCCAAAAACCAACACTGGCCAGAACGATACCATCACCCCTCAATCGGGGACGCCGACTAAACTGGCGGGGGGTGGGGATGTCGTTATCCCGACGTTCTCGGTCCTGAAGAACGACAAAGGGGCTTCGTTCGATTCGACGACGACTTCCGACATCTTCATACCGCTCAAAGCGGGGCCGACCGCTGTCGCTACCGGCGGCGCTTCGGTCGAGCTTCCCGGGGCGTTGCATAGTCTCGCTGTCGACATGGCATCCGGCGTCATCAATTTTGTGGATACCAACGTCAATGACCGTCCGACGGTCTCAGCGGCGTTCAGCACGTTCAGCTATCAGAACGCTCAGCACATCGATATCACCTCAACCTTGACATCGCAGCAGCTTGCGGCGATTGCGGCACTGGAGCTACCCCTCACGGTGGTGCCGGCGCCTGGCAATACCAACAATGGTTCGGCCAGTTGGACCTATAGCGTCGCTGACGGCGCTTTCGATTTCATGTCGGGCGGCGAAGTACTAACGCTGATCTACACGGCGACCGTTAACGACGGCCACGGTGGGACGGTTAGCATTCCAATCACCGTCACCATCACCGGCACCAATGACGCGCCTCTCATCACCGCACAAAATCTGACCGGTGCAGTAACCGAGCAAGTCACTCCAGCCGGTGACCTTTCGAGCAGCGGCGCGATTAGCTTCAGCGACGTCGACCTTTCAGACGTGCATCTGGTTTCGGCTGCCCCAATCGGAACAACCTTGGGCACGCTGACGGTAATCAAGGACAGCGACACGAATGGCATCGGGACCGGGGGCCATTTCACCTGGACCTACACGGTTGCGGATTCCGCCGTGGCTTATCTCGCTGCCGGCGAGACCAAGGTCGAGAGCTTCACCGTTACGCTCGACGACCAGCACGGCGGCATTATTACTGAACAGGTCGACGTCACCGTCACCGGCACCAATCAAGCGCCGGTCGCTGTGGCAGACCTCAATGCGGTGAAGGAAGACACTGGGCCGAACCCGATCAGCGGCAACGTTTTAAGCAACGACACCGATGTTGACGCCAGCGACGTTCATCGCGTGAGCGCGGTGAATGGCAGCAGCGGCAGTGTGGGCGAGGATGTGGTCGGCACCTACGGGACGCTGCACCTGAATGTCGACGGCAGCTACACCTATACGCTGCATGATGCGCAGGCCAACGTGCAGGCGCTGGCGGACGGCCAGACCGTTACCGATGTTTTCAGCTACACCAATTCAGACAACCACGGTGGCGACAGTTCGGCCACCCTCACCATCACAATCACCGGCACCAATGATGCCCCGGGAGCGGTGGCAGACTTCAATGCGGTGAAGGAAGACACCGCCCCCAACACGGTCAGCGGCAATGTTCTGACCAACGATACCGACGTCAACGCCACCGACACCCATAGCGTGACCGCGGTGAACGGGGACAGCGGCAAGGTCGGTGTCGATGTGGTCGGCACCTACGGCACGCTGCACCTGAATTCCGATGGCAGCTACGCCTATACGCTGAACAATGCTCAGTTAAACGTACAGGCGTTGGCGGAAGGCGAGAGCGTCGCCGATGTTTTCAGCTATACCAATTCGGACAACCACGGCGGCGCCAGTTCAGCGACCCTGACGATTACGGTCACCGGCACCAATGATGCCGCGGTGATCGGCGGCACCGACACCCGCAATCTGACCGAGACCGATGCGGTGCTGACGACCGGCGGAACGCTGACGATCAGTGATGTCGATAGTGCGGCGAGCTTCAATGCGCAAAGCAATATCGAGGGCTCGGGCGGCTTCGGCAAGTTCTCGATCAACGCCGCTGGCGTGTGGAGCTATACCACCGACACCGCGCATAACGAGTTCGTCGCCGGCGTAACCTACACCGATACCTTGACGGTTTCGTCTGCCGACGGCACCACCCATCTGCTGACCGTCAACATTCTCGGCACTGATGATACCGCGGCAATCGGCGGCACCGACACCCGCAATCTGACCGAGAGCGATGCGGTGCTGACGACCGGCGGAACGCTGACAGTCAGTGATGTCGACAGCGCGGCCAGCTTCACGGCACAGAGCAACGTCGAGGGCTCGGGCGGGTTCGGCAAGTTCTCGATCAACGCCGCCGGGGTCTGGAGCTATACCACCGACACCGCGCATAACGAGTTCGTTGCCGGCGTAACCTACACCGACACGCTGACGGTGACCTCAGTCGATGGCACCGCCCATCTGCTGACGGTCAATATTCTCGGCACCAATGATGCTGCAGTGATCGGCGGCACCGACACCCGCAATCTGACCGAGACCGATGCGGTGCTGACGACCGGCGGAACGCTGACGATCAGTGATGTCGATAGTGCGGCGAGCTTCAATGCGCAAAGCAATATCGAGGGCT
>NZ_DATEPI010000048.1:0-3714 GCF_035273305.1 Bradyrhizobium sp.
AGTCGGCCGATCACATGGCCTTCTACGATCACTTCGCCGGTCTTGCCGATTTCCGTATTCAACATCGTGTTTTCCCGCAGGCGGCGCATCAATACACTGGTCCGACGGTCAACGAAACGCTCCGTGAGGCGTTCATGCAGCGCGTCGGACAATTTATTTTCGACCTCGCGCGTAATCCCCTGCCAATGTTCGGGATCGGCGAGCCAATCGGGGCGGTTGGCCACGAAGGTCCAAGTGCGGATTTGCGCGATCCGGCCCGACAGCGTGTCGATATCGCCGTCAATGCGATCGGCTTGATCGACCTGGGCGGCGAACCACGCATCCGGTATCCGGCCTTTCTTCATCAGGAAATCGAACACGGTCGTCACCAGTTCGGCGTGCGCGGCCGGCGCGATCTTGCGATAATCCGGAATCTGGCAGGCGTCCCACAGCTGCTCCACCGCGGCCGCGCCATGCGCCATCTCGCGTACCTCGGCGTCGCGAGCGGCGTGATCGAGCACGCGCAGGTCTTCAGCGATCGGCGCGCGGGTCAGCGCGTCATGGCCGGGCGCCAGCGCCAGCGCTACCTGCAGCGCGCCGAGCGAGGAAAAATCCAGCTTCGAATTGCGCCACTGCAGCACCTTGACGCTCTCGAACGTGTGATTCTGTAGCGCGTTCACCAATTCGGGCTCGAACGGCGCGCATCGGCCGGTGGTGCCGAAGGTACCATCACGGGTGGCGCGTCCGGCGCGGCCGGCGATCTGCGCGAATTCGGCCGGATTGAGCCTGCGAAACTGATAGCCGTCGTATTTGCGGTCGGAGGCAAACGCGACGTGATCGACGTCGAGATTGAGCCCCATCCCGACCGCGTCGGTCGCGACCAGGTAATCGACGTCGCCATTCTGGAACATCGCCACTTGCGCATTGCGGGTGCGCGGCGATAGCGAACCGAGCACCACCGCGGCGCCGCCATGCTGCCGACGGATCAGTTCGGCGATCGCATAAACCTCGTCGGCGGAAAAGGCCACGATCGCGGTGCGCCGCGGCTGCCGGGTGATCTTGCGATCGCCGGCGAACTCAAGCTGCGACAACCGCGGCCGGGTTACGATCGAGGCGCCGGGCAAGAGCCGCTCGATGATCGGCCGCATGGTGGCCGCGCCAAGCAACAGTGTCTCGTCGCGCCCGCGCCGGTTCAGAATGCGATCGGTGAAGACGTGCCCGCGTTCCAGATCCGCCGCGATCTGGATTTCGTCGACGGCGAGAAACGAGACGTCGAGATCGCGCGGCATCGCCTCGACGGTGGATACCCAGAACCGCGCCTTCGGCGGCTTGATCTTTTCTTCGCCGGTGATGAGCGCAACCGAATCCTCGCCCGCGCGCGCGGCGATCTTGTTGTAGACCTCGCGCGCCAAAAGCCGTAGCGGCAGACCGATCACGCCGGAGGAATGCGCGAGCATCCGCTCGATCGCGAGATGGGTCTTGCCGGTGTTGGTGGGACCGAGCACCGCGGTCACACCGGCGCCGGGAGCCCGCCCATTGCTGGACGGCGAGGACGTAAAGGCCATGATCTCTAAGGTAGTTTCTGCGTCACTGGCGTTGGGCGCGTATGCCGCAATCGATGTAGCGGTTTTCCGGTCGAAAGTACGCGCTAGTTATCTGGTGTTCGTTGCAGCTGTTTCACAATGCGACGCTTCCATGGTCGCGGGTTAAGTTCTGGAACGAGTCCGGAACGAATCGCGCCCGAATCGCTGACTCCCGTAGTCTCCGGCTTCGTTCACCGCAACATCTCGCGTTCACGATCGATCCCTGGCACTAGATCAAGTTTGAGCGCGATCGACAAGGCGCGGTTTGGCAACAAAACCCTTAAGCGTTTTGGCTCGCCCGAGTCGAATCAGAATCGGCAAAGAGTCAAGCCGCCAGATGTCAAAACGTGATCTCCATTGTCCCTGCTCCGGCCGAGACCTGTCACCGATCGTCCCGGTCTGAACTGTTACCAATCATTCCGGTTGCATCGGGGGTCGTCACGCGCGGTTTCCGTGAGGGCCGGTACATCTCTCCAATCTCTCTTCAATTCGTCTTCGCTACGCGCGGGGGCGAGGCGGTCGAGATGAACTGGGTGGCCTCCAGCATCGCCAGCCCAAGCGGCGTCGGGATCTTCATCCAGAACGGCACCAGGATGCGGGTTCCCGCGATCGGCGCGAACGCGATCTCGATGTTGCGCTGGGCGGCGAGGTATTTGATGACCGGCCGATCCGGGATGTAGCCCGCGATCGGCGTGAAATAGAGCGCGCAGACCACCACCGGGCCGCGATAACCCTTCTCGGCCTTGACGCTGTCCATCCGCTTGAAATCGAGCTTGAGGTCGTAGCGCATGCGGCCGTCGAACACCGCGGCACCGGTGCGGCAGGCATCCGGGGTGAGCGGATCGGCGGTGCCGGACACGCGCAGCATCGCTCCGGTCATTGGATCGTACACGCCACGACGATGCGCGTCGGTGACGGGAATGCGGTCGGGATCGACCGGCGGCTGCGGCTCGATGCCGTATTCTTTCACATTGCCGTTCGCCAGCACGATATGAATGGACTCGGTCTTCTTCGAGGTGGTGGTGGACGCGACATAATTGGTCGCAATCAACGCGCCGCCAACCACGCGACCCTGTGCGGCGCCACTACCCGAGCCGCTGGCAAACGCCTTCAGAAGTCCCGCCGTGCCGCCGGAAACCGACGCGGAAAACTGATCGTCCGCGATATCGACGACCCAGGCGCCCTTGCCGACGGGAATGCCCGCCAGCGTCGCCTCATATTGCGCATCCAGCCTGCCTTGCGCGAAGGCTGGATGCGCCAAAACCAGCAGCGACGCCAAAGCGGCCAGGACAAGCAGCAACCGTGACGCAGGGACCAGCCGGGGCGAAATCGTGCGGATCGTGCTCACCTTAAGGGCGGTCCTGCGTTAAGCGCGTGTGAAGCATCATTTAAGCAAAAATGCCGACGAAACAACGCGCGTTCCGAAATACTGCTTGGCCGGCCTGGAACGGCGTGTCGCAAAGTCGCGGGCTCAGGCCGCACGGGAACCACGCCTGTCAACGAACAAAGGATCGTGTCGGCGGCGAATACGCCGTTTATAAGATGCGCCATCGGCTG
Source organism: Bradyrhizobium sp. (assembly GCF_035273305.1). GTDB lineage: Bacteria > Pseudomonadota > Alphaproteobacteria > Rhizobiales > Xanthobacteraceae > Bradyrhizobium. The sequence continues at coordinate 3,120 of NZ_DATEPI010000048.1, forward strand.
ATCCGTCAGACCGGCGCGACGAGGCCTGGGAATGCCGATCATTTCGACATTTTCGGGCTCTCGGGCGGAGGCGAAAACCCCTTGAAACTTGACGCCTCGCGCGTCAGCCCCTATACGTCCGCCGCTCCCGGATGCACCTGATTTTGAACCCCGGTTCGCCCCTTCAAGCGGGCCGAAAAGGCCGGGAATGGCAGAGGATTTGTTAGAAATGTCGCGGCGCTGCGAACTGACGGCCAAGGGCCCGCTGGTCGGCCACAAGGTCAGCCACTCCAATATCAAGACCAAGCGCCGGTTCCTGCCGAACCTGTGCAACGTCACCTTCATTTCCGACGCGCTGGGCCGCAATGTGCGCCTGCGCGTTTCCACCAATGCCATCAAGAGCGTCGACCACAATGGCGGTCTCGATGCGTTCCTGCTCAAGGCCAAGGCGGATGTGCTGTCGCCTCGCGCGCTCGAATTGAAGCGCGCGATCGAGAAAAAGACCGCGGCGCCCGCGCCGGAGAAAAAGGCGAGCTGAGGTTCGCGTCAAGCTTGAGTTGCTGGTTGAGAGTTTTGCGGCCGGGTCGAAAGACCCGGCTGTTTTGTTATGACGCAC
>NZ_DATEPI010000049.1:0-3097 GCF_035273305.1 Bradyrhizobium sp.
GCCAGGGCGCGCGCCAGCGCCAGTCGCTGCTGTTCGCCGCCCGAAAGCCGACGCGCCGGTCGCTGCGCCAGATCGGAAAGCCCGACCCGCTCCAGCAACGCATCCACGCGCTCCGCCCTTTCGCTGCGAGGAATACCCGCCAGCGCCAACGCATAGGCGATATTGGCTGCAGTTGTCCTACGCAGCATCACCGGACGCTGAAACAGGATTGCACGACGCGCCATTGGACTATCGGCGCGGCCACCCCACGTGATGTGTCCTGCCGTTGGCCGATCCAGTCCCATGCAGAGCCGCAGCAGCCTGGTCTTGCCGGCCCCGTTCGGTCCTACGATCAACGTCGGCGCACCCGATGCAATGGTCAGGTTCAACCGGTCGAGAATCGTGGTCGAGCCCGCGCGCAGCGAGACGCGATCAAGGACCAGGGGAAGATCGCTGACAGGCGCGCGCATCTTCAACCCACCTGCCGTTCGGACCATGTCCGCGTACCCCATGCCGCGGCGTTGATCGCGATGACAATGGTGACAAGAATCAGTCCGAGCCCCAATGCCAACGGTAGATTCCCTTTGGAGGTTTCCAGCGCCACTGCCGTCGTCATGGTGCGGGTGAAGCCATCGATATTGCCGCCGACGATCATGACCGCGCCGACCTCGGCGGCAGCGCGGCCGAAGCCGGCGAGCAACGCCGTGACCAGGCTGAAGCGTGCATCCCACAGCAATGTTGCCATCCGGCCGGCCGGACCCACATCCATCGCAGTGAGTTCGTCGCGATATTCCACCCAGAGATCCTCGACCGTCTGGCGCGTCGGCGCCGCGATGATCGGCACGATCAGGATCGTTTGCGCGATCACCATCGCCGTCGGCGTGAACAGGATGCCGAATGCCCCAAGCGGTCCGGATCGCGACAGTAGCAGATAAACTGCGAGCCCCACGACGACCGGGGGCAGGCCCATCAAGGAATTGAGCAGCACGACCATCAGAGAGCGCCCTCGAAATCGGCTTAATCCGAGCAGCGCGCCGAGCGGCATGCCGATCACCGCGGCGAGCACGACCGCCGACAGGCTGACCGCAAGCGACAGCCTCACGATCGCAAACAGCGCTGCATCGCCGTTCAGGATCAGTTGCAAGGCGCTGAATTCGTCTGACATGGCTTTCCTCTGCCAGCTTTGTCGACAACAATTACATTTATTGTCAATTGGTTGGAAGCAAGTTCGGAACGCAAGGCCGTTAATCGCAAGGCTGACCGGAAGGAGGATCGACGCCGACTTTGGGTTGATTGCCACGGCGAGAACCGGTGGGCTAAGCTTCCCGCAACAATAGGGGCAACAGCCCCTGATAATACCGGGAGGACGTCCGTGATTTCAGCCACCAGAATATCCATGCTCGCGGCGATCCTCTCCGCGATGTCGTACGCGGCGCCGGCCGCGGCGCAGGTCTCGGATGATGTCGTCAAGATCGGCGTTCTCACGGATATGAACGGTCCGGCGTCTACGCCCACCGGCCAGGGCTCGGTCACCGCGGCCCAAATGGCGGTTGACGATTTCGGCGGCAAGGTGCTGGGCAAGCCGATCAGCGTCATCGTCGGCGATCATCAGATCAAGCCGGATATCGGCGCGGCAATTGCGCGCCGCTGGTATGACACCGAACAGGTCGACCTCATTGTGGACGTGCCGGTTTCTGCTGTGGGCCTGGCGGTGCAGAACATCGCCAATGAGAAGAAGAAGCTGTTCATCACCCATTCGACCGGAGCCGCGGATTTCCACGGCAAATTCTGCTCCCCGTATGCCATCCAGTGGGTGTTCGACACCCATGCGCTTGCCGTCGGCACCGCCCAGGAGGTAGTGAAGCGCGGCGGCGACACCTGGTTTTTCATCACAGACGATTACGCGTTCGGCCATTCGCTCGAACGAGATGCCTCGGCGGTGATCGTCAAGAATGGTGGCAAGGTGCTCGGCTCGGTGCGGCCGCCCTTTGCGACGCCCGATCTGTCCTCCTTCATTCTCCAGGCCCAGGCGTCCAAGGCGAAGATCATCGGCATCGCGGCCGGACCGCCCAACAACACCAACGAGATCAAGACCGCCGGCGAATTCGGCATCTTCAAGGGCGGCCAGCAGATGGCGGGCCTGCTCGTGCTGATCACGGACATTCATTCGCTCGGCTTGCCGGCTGCCCAAGGCCTGTTGCTGACCACTTCTTTCTACTGGGACATGGACGACAAGACTCGTGAATGGTCCAAGCGCTACTTCGCCAAGATGAACCGGATGCCGACGATGTGGCAGGCCGGCGTCTATTCGTCTGTGATGCATTACCTGGAGGGTGTCAGGGATAGCGGAACCGACGAGCCGCTCAAGGTCGCGGCGAAGATGCGCGAAAAGCCGATCGAGGATTTCTTTTCCCGCCACGGCAAGCTGCGCGAAGACAATCTCATGGTTCACGATCTCGTGCTGGTGCAGGTCAAGAGCCCGGAGGAGTCCAAATATCCCTGGGACTATTACAAGATCCTGACCCACATTTCGGGCGCGGATGCGTTCGGGCCGCCAGACCCGGCCTGCTCGCTGGTGAAGAAGTAAAGCCAACAAGAATAGGTGCGCCGTTTCGGTGAATGCCAGCAACGGTGCATCAACTACTTCGCCACGCCTATCTCGCGGAAATAGCGCAGCACGCCCGGATGGATCAGTGCGGGATCGGGCGCGGCCGCGAGCGTATTCACCGCTGTGGTTTCACAAGCCTGTGCAAGCTTCTTGCAAAACGCGCCCTCGATTCCGTGCAGCGTGCGCGCGAGGTGATAGGCTACATCATCCGACAAATTCTCGCGCGTGAGGATGAAACTCCAGGAGCCGACCGAATTGATCGGCGCGTTCTGGTTGGGATAGCTTCCCGCTGGCACCGTCAGCGGCTTTAGAAAATTATGCTTGGCCCTGATACGCGCGATCTCCTCCGCATCCGGTGCGATAAAGCGCGCTCCTGCGGGGCTGCCCGCCACGGCGCTGAAGCCGGGCCAGCCGATTCCGGCGCCCCAGAGCGCGGCGACCTTTCCATCGAGCACCATGGCCGGACCGTCGCCGGCGCGGTCGAGATAAACCGACCGGAAATCCTCGTCC
>NZ_DATEPI010000050.1:0-16746 GCF_035273305.1 Bradyrhizobium sp.
ATGGGTGGAAAGCGGACTCTAGATCACCCTTTATTTTTGTCCGATCTTACCGCTGAAGAGATACGTATCGTGCGCCCAGGCCTCGGTGAGTTGCCCATCCTTGAACTGGAAGGTTGCCTCATACGCGTGCTGCCCCCGCGGCTGGAGTAGCAGCAGAGTTACCTTCTGCTCGCTGCAATTGCTCACGGGAGGCGGCGGCCCACTGTCCATCATCGTAAACTGAAATTCTGAAGCCTGCAGGCGCTTGGCAAATGCCACCGCTCCTTCAGGGCCTTCGCCGATCTCCATGATTACGTCGTGCGTGCCCATGTTGAACTTCGCTGAGACAGGCACAAAGGCTCCAAGCCGTTCTACATTTCCTTGCTCAGCAAGCCTGACAATTTCGACGCTTCGCTGGCTGAGTGTCACTTGGAGCGCGTCTTCCGAAACTAACTTCCCGCTGCTGCAAGAAGCCGGAGGATCCGAAAAGGCCGGTGACGCCCAAACAAGCAGAAGCGGGCAAATCGACGAAATGCCAACTGAGGCCGACCGACGCATTGTTCGTTTTTACCGCCGGACCTAATGTTCGCAATGGGTGGAAAGGTGCCATAGCCGACCTGTGCGGGTGAGACTCCAGCTTGGCGCATATCAGCGGGCGCTCAGCTGCATACTCTTGTGATCAAGCAATCGGGTAAGCTTGACATAGATGCTGGCGCGGACCTGCGCGCGGCATTGTTTGAGGCTGCCCCAGGATTCATTTTCGGCCATAGCGTTGACACCGCAGACTTCTTCGGCCGCAGAATTTATCCGCTGATCCAGACCTGCCCGCGACGACGCAGTTGCGAAGTCACTAGGCGATGCCACTACAGCTGCTGAGCGGAACTCATCGGCGAATGCAGGCGAGGCGCCTCCGATGATGGCGGCAACACTTGCGAGCATGCAGCTTGAACGTCGCATTTCTATCTCCTGTTTAATTGACCCGGCATTCCCGCCGCGCCGACAGGAGAAGGTCAGCTAAATGACATTCGCCCGATAGGTCGATGAGCCGATGAAAGGCCGATGAAACACCGATATGTGACTGATCTGGCGACGGCACTCCGACAATTGAGCCGTGGACTGCGTTTCCGCCGCATCCAGCGCGTGTTACTCTTCGGGCGAGGATCTAGATGCGCGCGATCGTTTTGGCCCATGAGAGCGAGTTCAGCATCGGACCCATTCGTATCAGTCCGTCAAATCTGACCCTCGCGCGCGGCGAACGCACCGAGGTCTTAGAACCCAGAGTGATGCAGGTTCTGGTCGCCTTGGCCCAGGCTGAGGGCGACGTGGTCTCGCGAGACGACCTCATCGAGGCGTGCTGGAACGGCAGGATTGTGGGTGATGACGCGGTCCACCGCGTGCTTGGCCGTCTCCGGCGAACAGCCGAGGGGCTCGGTAAAGGCGTGTTCGTCGTGGATACGATTACGCGCGTGGGTTACCGCCTTAGACTTTTAGACGCAGCTCGAATGGCGGAACGGCCGCGCCACCTTCGTGGAGACGCCCCACACCCGATCCGAATTTCGCGACGTGGACTAACGCTCGGCGGCGCTGCAGTCGGCGCCGGAGCATTCATTGGCGGTATGTGGTTGTGGGAATCCACAAGGACTCAACAGCGGGCTCGCGCCGCGAGCGCAGCATTAATCGAACAAGCCCGCATTGCGATGGCGCAGGACACGCGCGAAGGACAAAACCAGGCGATTGCGCTTTTCCGACAGATCGTGACGGAGGATGCCGGCGATGCTGACGCGTGGGGTTTCCTTGCCCTGACATACGCATCGACGTCGCACTACCGCCAATCTTCCGAAGCGGAGGTCCTTCAGGGTCGGGCGGTTTCCGCCGCCAAGCGAGCACTGTCCATTGATCGCGACAATCCGATTGCCCGTTCCGGCCTGGCACTCGCTCGGCCGATTGTCGGCAATTGGTCCCGCGTCGGTTCCGCTCTTGAGCAATCTGCACAGCAGAAGCCCCACACCTATGAGGTCACATTCAGCTTCGGAAGATTCTTAGCGGCGGTTGGTCGTAACAGGGAGGCTCTGCACTACGAGACCCTACTATCTCCTTCGCAGCCAATCCCCTCGAACTATTACAATCGAGCCCAGCTACTCTGGTCAGTTGGCCAAGAGGAGGACCTCGATAATCTTCTCTCCGAAGCTGCGCGCGTCTTCCCAACGCATTATGCCATCTGGTTTACGCGATTCTATGTGCCGATGCTGAGCGGGCGACCTGAAGAGGCGCTCGCCCTAGCGGCAGATACCACTCAAAGGCCCACCAACATCGACCCAGCGGAAGTCGAAGCCGTGGTTCGTGTCGCACGTGCTATCCAGTCACAGGGCGTCAATGAGGTGGAATCCGTTGCAAGGGAATGGATGAGCAAGGCTCATGCGGGAGCCGGCTACGCCGAAAATGCTGTTCAGTTCCTGGTTGCCTTGAACAGAATCGACGATGCTTTCGCGGTCTTGCGAGCATACTTCTTCTCAGACGGATTCGACTGCGGAGAGATTCGGTTCAGTGCGAGCCAGGGAACCTATACCCCCCACAATGATCGGCTGACCGCTTGGCTTTTTAATCCTGCAATGGCCCGTGCGAGAGCCGACAGACGCTTTGCTGCCATAGTTGATCGGCTCCGGTTGGCCCGGTACTGGAGCGATGCACGCGTTCGACCGGACTATCTTTCGAGCGGCACTTGAACGGCGGTCACGCACGGTGCGCCGCCGTGCGTGGGCGGCGGTCGAAACGGGAGAGCGGAAGATCTGCCCTCATCGTAATGCCAGGAATGGGTCGCAACCTGACATCCCGCGCCACAGGAATCTGCCTCGCGCATCTTAGACACGCCACCTTGAATGATTTCGCGACAGCGCTGCGAAAGAGGCGTAAGCACTTGGGATCGCCAGAAGGACTCTTGGTAGGCTCTGACGACTGAGAGCGCACTTGCTCCCGCCTACTGCGGAGCAAGCCGTGATTTATCATTTCAACATGCACGACGGCAGGGCGTACCCAGATACTCTGGGAACCCATTGTGCCACTCTCGAAGCTGCTCGCATCGAAGCTGTCCAACGCATCGGTAAATTACTCGCGGAAGAAGCCGCCCGATTTTGGACCGGTGACGAATGGACCATGGACGTAACCGACGGCGACGGACTCACTCTTTTCACGCTGATGTTCATGGCTGCCCACTCACCGGCAGCGGGTCTACGTAAGCCTAAGGTTGTTCCGCTGCCCTAGGCCTAAGCGATCTTATGTGGCGTAGAGGGGGAGAAACACCATGCGAACATCTGCTTTGCTTGCCTTCGCCCTGTTGGCATTGACGCCCGTTTCTGCAATTGCGGAAACCGCCAAGGTCAACGGAATAGAGTTGCACTACACGGTCGAAGGAGCCGGCGAGCCGCTACTTCTACTGCATGGGTTCGGTGGCTGCGCAGCCAATTGGGACGGCGTCGCCACGCAATTGGCTCAGCATTACCGCCTTATATTGGTGGATATGCGGGGGCATGGCCAATCTACCAATCCGTCTGGCAAGTTCACCCACGCGCAGTCGGCCGACGATGTTCGGGCGCTACTCGACGTTTTGGCTATCAAGCGGGTTCGCGCTGTCGGGTTCAGCAGCGGCGCAATGACGCTCCTTCACCTCGCCACAAAATCGCCCGACCGCGTTTCCAAGATGGTGTTGGTCAGCGCGACCACACACTTTCCGGACCAGGCCAGGGCCATACTGAAGTCCACCACTATCGAGACAACACCGCCGCCAATACTGCAGATGTACCGGCGCTGCGCGAGCCGGGGAGACGATCAGGTACGTTCGCTCGTGGCCCAGTTCCGCGCGTTTGGCGACAATTATGACGATATGAACTTCAAGCCGGCCGATCTAGCAAAAATAAACGCTCCGACGCTGATCATTCATGGAGACCGAGATCAGTTCTTCCCGGTTTCGATCCCGGTGGCCATGTACCAGTCAATTCCTCACGCCGAGCTATGGATTGTCCCCGGTGGTAGCCATTCCCCGACGGCGGGTGCCGAGGAATCAACATTTGTCAGGGAAGTCGAAAACTTCTTGCGCAACTGACCGAATATCTAATGTCCGCAATGCGTCAAAAGCGGACCTTGTTCATCCGCCGTGGGGCAGATTGTCTGGGAAGTTTAGCGGCAAATCTTTCACGCACGCTCCGTAGTGCCGGCGCGCGCTGGCCATGAACATCTGTGTGCGCGCCGGATCAAGCTCGCCACCTAGCGCGCGCATCGTTGGCATCACCAACTTGGACGCGACCCACATCATTCGTTCGTCATTGCGTAGCACTTCGACAGCAAGCAGGAGTTGACTCGATTCGGCTTCCGATAATGGACCACCCGTCCGCTTGAGCGCTCGTAACCGTGGCCAATCCGCCATCTCCTGAGCGTGCGTACGGTCCATCAGCGGTATGAGATAGTAAGGGGTGTTGTAGAGATCGAGTTGCGCCTGCGGCATGTGAGTCGCCACATCGGAAGTGTTCGCGGCGTCGTGCGCCAGACTGTCGAAAGTCACTGTCTCCATCCAATAGCCGTCGATGGCAGAGCCGATATCCTGCCGGCTCTTGCCTGTTTCAACCGCGGTACGGATTGCGTCCAGCCTAGCGACCACGCAGGGGTGCATCGCCGCGCGCTCGTAAATTTCAGGGCCGTCGTCCCACAGCACTTCGCGCCGGATCGCCGCCTCGGAGGCGGCAACCTTCTGGCGCCAGTGCCAAGCTTCGACCATTTGCTCGAGAAATAGCGCGATCAGCACGCCCACCACGATAATCGCGATCTCGCCGGCGATCTCTCGCCACTTATGGAGCACTTTCGGGACATGAACGTGCATGCGTAAGACACCAAAACAGTCAGCAAAGCGGCGCTGATCTCAGGAGGAGTACGCTAAAATCGAATGTCCGCAATGCAATGGGTGGAAAGGTGACATTCGCTCAAAAAGAAAACGGGCGCCGTGTGGCGCCCGTCCTTGTTCCGTGATCCTCGAACCAGATCACTTACTCATCGTCATCGTCTGCCAATTCCCGTTGTCGATAAACGTCCGATACTTCTCGTATCCGCGCACGGCTTCATCGCCCTTCTGCTTACTGAAGACGGAGTAGATTTCCTTCTCCACGGCTTGATCGCGCGCTTGATCAGGATCGTCGAGCCCTGTGTTCGGCACGTGAGTCATGATCAACACGTTCGGCGACCCCTTCACGTAGCCCGTTCTCACCATGAATTTATAGTCATCGATGAGACCGCGCCGCTTGAGTACTTCGAACGCGGACACCTGCGAGCTGCGTAGGCCGGTCAGATAATCATCGACGTGGTTTGGATCGACCTCAATGGCATTGATCGTCCAGTAGCCCTTTTGCGGTGTGTAATCGACGTAAGGCTCGGCTGTGACTGGAGCATACGCGCACGCGACTGCGAGGGCGCCAGCGGCACCCAGGACCAGGTTCTTCATCAGATACCCCTCAGGCCGGTAATTCGACCGCGCCCACCAGAGCACGTTGCATGGAGTCGCGCCTAACGAAAAGTAAACCGCTAGAAAATCCACTTTGACCGAGCCAAGGTGTTAATGGCGGGAGTGGGTGGAAACCGGAGGGTGGCCGAGTCCCCCGCAAATACGTGGCGCTGCTGAGGCGAGCCTACAGAGGCCGCTCGCATCATCGCCTCTGGGGCGGCCTCCGCGATTTTTCATTTATCGCTCAAACAGCTGTCCAGCGCGGCCGTGATCAATTTCTGCTCGCGCTCGGATGCGGCGTTCCACATGTCTTCGTGGCGAATTCTCGTCTGCTCAATGCGCATGTTGAAGGCTCTGGCTTGGGCGGGGCTTGGAACGACTCCTTTGTCGGCTTTCTGATTGTTAGACCTGATGGAGCAGATGTGCGGCCGGCTAACCCGCGGAATCGGTACTCGAAGATTGTCCAATGAAAAGATTGCCCTCACCTGACTAGGGTGCTGAGACCCGTACAACATAGCGACGTCACCGCCGTTCGAGTGTCCCACGAGCACGGCCGGTGAGTTGGTATTTGCGTAGCGCAGCTCGCGAACCTTCGAGACGAAGTACCGGACACTTTCGACGTTTACCGTCAGCTCAGGCCGCCGCAGCGCGGCTACGTCCGCGGCATTTGGTATCGGCGGGTCGCCGGGCAATTCCAGCTGAAGTTCAGCAACCGCAAATCCTTTTTTAGCCAGGTAGCCTGCTATGCTGCTGTAATCTCCGGGCCTCGCGCCAACACCAGGAAGAACGAGCGCAAGCGGCCGCCGCGGTCCAGGGTGATACATCCGCGCGGGGATCCGTCTGCCATGATTGGAATCGAACAGCTCGATGGTGTGTCCCGCGACATCTGGTGGTGCGGCAGGTGAAGCGCAGAACGGAGAGCTGCCCAGCACAATCAACCCGTAAAATATCCTGCGAGTGACGACTCTCACGACACAATTAGGCTCCGACGTCCACAGTCTCCCCTTACGACCGCTGAGATGCCATGTCTGCAATGGGCGGAAAGCGGACGTTAGTATCCTCGGCGCGACATCGGGCGCAAAGCGGAGCCGACCTGTCTCACGTCAGCGGTCTGGCCGCAGCCGCAGCTTCGCCGCTCCGAGCATTTCGTTGAAGCGCGGATTCGTGCGGATCGGCTCCAGATCCGGGTCGGCTTCAAGGTGTTTGATGTGGTTCTTGCTTCGAACTCGGTCGAAAAACGGCTGCAGCAGATCGAGCGCGCCCTCCGCGTCATCTAGATGACTGGCCAGCAGACATGCTGAATTGTAGCGAACGTCAAGGTTGTCAGGATCGATCAGGAGGGCGCGTCGGACCCAGTCCTTTGCTCGGTCGTGCTCGCCCAGGACGGCGAGCGCGATGGCACCGAAAGTCAGCGTTGAAGCGTTTGTGGGATCACGTGCAACTGCGCGCTCCGAACGCTGGATGGTCAGGCGCGCTGCGCGCTCGAGCTGCTCGGTTTCGTGTAGAGCATTATAGCAGCAAACTGCCATGGAAATATTGTGACAGTCGCTGTCCGCAAGCGACGCGGCTTTCTCGAAATAGCGCGCCGCGTCGGTGAGATGCCCTTGCCGGTACATCATGCGCGCGGCCTCGCGATTGACCTCCCAAGAGTCGGCGCTCAATTCCAGAGCTCGCGCGATGCATTCATTTGCCTGCTTGTCATCGCCTTCTTCTTCGAGAGCCCGGGCCTTGACGCAATAAGGTTCCGCGAGGTCGGGCTTCAGTTCGAGCGCGCGCTCGGCGGCTGGCAAGGCATTAGTGTCCATTCCTCGCCAGATCTTGAGCTCGGATTGCGCGAGGGACATCAGAGCCCACGCCTCGGCATACTTCGCGTCGAGAGCGATTGCCTGTTGGCAGATGCGGACAACGGCTTCGTCTCGCCTGTAGTCGCCGTAAGCGCCGCTGACCCATTGCTGCCTCGCCATCAGGTAGAGGTTGTAAGCGTCGACGTTCGCCGTGCCGCGATATTGGATCGCTTTCTTCTCTTCAGGACGGAGCCGTATCTGCAACGCATCGACGATTGCGCGCGAAAGCTCATCCTGAATTGCGAAGATGTCCGTGAGCTCCCTGTCGTACCGTTCGGCCCAGATGTGGTCTCCGCTTCGACCGTCGATTAGCTGCGCGCTGATCCGCACGCGATTGCCGCACTTGCGGACGCTCCCCTCAACGACGTGACTGACGTCCAGCTCGCGCGCGACGTCGCGGACGTTCACGGAACGGCCTTTGAAGGTAAAAGCAGTATTCCGCGCGGTCACCGCCAGCGCAGAGACCTTCGACAAATCGGTAGTGATGTCTTCAGTGATGCCGTCGCTGAAATATTCCTGCTCCGGATCGCCACTCATGTTTGCAAACGGAAGCACGCACACCGACGTCGTCGAGTCGATCCGGCGGTCGATTGTGGGGCGCGGCTCACTGAGTTCACCGGACATCCGCACGATTGCCTCGACCAGCTGACTAGGAGCAGGCGAACCTTTGCGCCACTCGACGAGATCGACGGTCTGGAACTGGCGATATCCAAGCGGGGGTTTGCACTTCTCGATTAGCGCGGGGACGAGCTTGCCGGACTCGCGCCCCTCGGCGGCCTCATCGAGCACCCAGCTCGATGCGACCGAAGCCGGCGACCACAGTACCAGCACAGTGTCACAGTCGCTCAGCGCGCGAGCAATTTCATCCACAAAGCGGGAACCGCCATGGATGTGATGGTCCCACCAAACGGAATGACCGGAGACGCCGAGCGCTTCCGCGAGTTGCTGTGCGCGGTCGCTGTCTTCGCGGGCGTAACTCAAGAATATTAGCGCCAAGCAGAGTGCTCCTGCAGGCCTATGTCGCTCGAAAGCATCGCCGATACGGGTAATGTCTGCAATGGGTCGGAAGCAGACCTAAGCCGCTAATGTCTTGAATGGGTGGAAAGCGGGCATTCCCCAAAGAGGTCGGACTGGTTTGTGCTAAGGTGTTTGTGGGACTTGGAACATCGCACTGATCCTTAACGCACCAGGCGCGCAACGAAGGGCTCGGTATGCATTTCCGAGCCGTTTGCGTCTTAGGACGACTGTCTATTCCGGGGTGGAGAGCAGACATTCACGGAGCCAAAAAGGGATGTGGCCCACATCCAACCTCAGGAACAAGCTAGTTCTGAGCGGGTTCACGCCCGAGCGGGGCGTCTTTCTGTTGGAAGACAGCCCGGCCTAGAAAGGGGGCAGCATGCCCCGTTGCTTCTTCCATACCAACAATCCCGCTGAGCGGAGCATACAGGATGAAGGGCTGGAGTTTGCCACCATCCACGAGGCCAAGTCCGAGGCGGTCCAATATGCAGGCCAGCTCCTCGCCGATACGGCCGAGCACTTCTGGGACGACGCCGATTTCGACCTGACCGTGACCGAGGAAAGTGGGCTGATCCTGTTTAGCATACGGGTGGTCGGGATTGAAGCTCCCGCTATTCGCGCTCAGGCTTAGCCTTCCGATTCCTTTTTCAACCGCTCTTCTCAGCGCGCCTCACTTTATATCCGCCTCAAGGCCGTGAGCCCTCATACTCGGCAATCGAGTTTCGCGCTAACGTCTGCGATGGGTGGAAAGCGGACATGAGCGAACGGTTGTCGCCTAGCTACCACGAATGTCTGCTAGTTCGCGCCGGCGGCGTAGCCGTCTAACAATGACTGCGCGAGCCGCCTGGTCTTTTCGAGCACCCTGATACAGATTCATGCCGTCGATACCCAGCTGATCGCTACGCAACCAAAGCTCTGCCAAGGATGGAAAACGTCAGCAATGGTGGAAAGCTGCCTTAGCGGTTCCGTTGTTCGCCGGACCGACGCGACGCCACCTGGTGCTGACATGCCACCGCTAATGCGGTGAGAACGGCAGCACAGATCGGGGCGAGCCGAAGGAACTCGTAGTTTAATTGCCACAATCGGGCGTCACCTGGCGTGGCACAAAATCGGGTCGAGCGCCAAACAATGCTGACGGCATCTGTGCCGCAAGGCGGTTGCCCGAGACCCTTCGAGCGAACGAAGAAATTGTAGAGCAGAAAGCTTCCGACCGTCGCCAGCCAGGCGACAGCGCTGATCAGCTTCAACGAAGCGCACGCCGAGATTCTCATTGCACGAGCGTCCGTTCCATCGCGGGCATCGTCAAGACACCCTCCGCTATGTCAGCTTTGGGTGGAAAGGCGTCCTTAGCTAACGACTGCTGCGACTTTGACGGGCTAACGCGCCGATGAGTTGGCGGCAGGCTCCGTTCTGTATTGGGCCTTGTAGCCTGATCGGCACCATGATCCCCTCTGACTCCGCTGGCGACTCTTAATTGTTACGAGGCAAGAGTTCCCCGACGCACATTCACCACAGCGGCGTCGCCGGGCGATACCGCTCTCGGACCGCACGGCCCTCAATGATCGAGGATCCTAGTTTCTGACGGATCAGCGCAGCGCCACTGGTGCTCATGCATACGAGGCGAACTCCGCCGCTCACCAGCCGTTCGAGTGAAGAAAGCCCGACCTTGGCCTCGAGACACTGCGCTTTGACCTCTCTTTCGCTCATTGAGAGCAGGATTACCCGGCTCACGGTTTGGCGTTCCGCTTAGCAGCGGCGACAGCGTCGCGAGCGCTTGAGTAGCGGTAGCCACCCCAAAGAAACACGTCTGCTGGAACCCGCTTGATTTCGTATCGGTCCAACTCCGCCTGCTCGACCTTATCATCCGGATGTTCGGACATGTGAACTCCTTGTGCAATTGGCGCTTCAGCTGGGGGATAGCGATGAAATACCGATGTTAGTCCGGAGCCCTGTTCGCCGGTTTGGCACCGTGACCTAGCGGGCGAATGCAAATGCCAACGCGGCGCCGACGACGCCGATGGTGAGGACGAGGGGGTAGCGTCACCCTAATCCAGTCTGCCCGCAAGTAACATTTCGATGTCCTCGCCTTAAATGAAACCAAGAAATCACTATGCGCTCTTTCCGCGCTCCCGTCGCACGAAAAAGTAGAACCCGATTTTTATTCCGATTACGATAAATATTACACCGGGCCATTGTTGCATCTAAACTTCGATGCCCTATGTGTGTATGGCTACCAGCCGCGATCGACGGTTCTAGGCGCTAAGCCGCACCTTCCTCCTTCTTATCGTCTCCTAGCGGCAGCGCGGCAAATCCCGGCGCCTGCAAGCAGAGGAATTCACCCATGAAATATTTTGGAACCATCAAGACGTTCGACAGCGCCACCGGACACGGCGAGATCAAGCCGGAAACCCCCGGCAACGATCTTCGCTTCGAACGCAGTGCCATTGCCTGGGGCGACAAGAGTGAACCGACGGTCGGCCAGCGACTGTCCTATGACGTTGGGCAGGACAAGGACCGACAACCTTGCGCGCTTAATCTGCAGACGCTCTAACCCGTTGGGGCAGGCGGGAGCTTCGGCTCCCGCCATAACCACAGGCCACAATGTCCCAATATTTCCCGCTGATCTCCAACAGCTAAGCGTCGTCGATCTTGGCTATGACTTGGTCGAGACGCGCGATTCTGGCCCGAACATTGCCGGCTCGATCAGGCATTGCGTTTCGCGTTCGCTCGCGTCTCTCGTTCTCGCCTTGCCGGGTCAGGCGGTCAGCGTCGTAGGCATCCAGCAATTTCTGCAGCCTCGCGCGCTCAGCTCGCGCTTCCGTTTTGTCCATATCGTCTCCATGCGCGGCTAAGCATACAGGAGCGCAATGCTAGGAGCTAATGGCAGAATGGGTCGAGAGCGGACGCTCGGCTTAAGTCTACAATGGGTGGAATGCTGCCATAAGGATGAGCGCCGCCTTGATAGCACTCGGCCCACTTGGCATCCGCCGTGATGGCTTTTAGGAATCTGCCTCAACCGGCGGGGGCTTTGCCGTGGATCCGGGCCAAGCGACTACTGCAGACGGACGTGCGCCGCGTCCCGTATTCGTTAGCTATTCGACCGCCGATCGCAAGCAGGCGCTGGCTGTTTGCAAGGCGCTCGAGCGGCGCGGGACGAAGTGTTGGATCTCGACGCGCGACGTCGCACCGGGCGAGAATTACCAGGAAGCGATCGTGCGCGCGCTACGAGGCTCCCGCGCAATGGTCCTCGTATTCTCCGAGGCGGCCAACAACAGCGACGAGATCAAGAAAGAGCTGTCGTTAGCCAGTCGCTACCACATCCCGGTCATGGCGCTGCGGATAGAAGACGTCGAGCCCAGCGACGCCTTCGCCTACGAACTATCGACGCGTCAGTGGATCGATGCCTTTCACGGTTGGGACAGGTCGATCGACGCGCTCGCCGGCCGATTGAAATCGACGACCGAGAGCGTTGCTCAGCCTGTAACAGAAACATCACATCGCCGCCGATCCGAGGCAATTGGACGGCCTTGGGTGATCGCGGTTGCAGCCGCGGTCGTTCTCATTCTAGGCGCCGGCGCGTGGGTGATGTTCCGGCCCGTCCCTCTCGCGGCTCACAGTATGGTCGTGCGCCTGACCGGCTTTCAGCGCCTATCGCGCGACTTGCCGGCCTCGCTGCCCGACACGGTGCGTGAAGAGATTGGCGCCGCCTTCGGCGATCAAGGCGTCGTCGGCGTGTCGACCGCTCTCGGTCCCCCTGCTGGCACCGCGCCTGCTTATGCACTGGGTGGAACCATCCGCCGCGATGGCGAGAAGATTAGGGTCATCACCCGGCTCATCAACGAGCGGTCGGGCGCAACATTATGGTCGAGCAGCAATGACTATGAGGCAACCCAGCTCGCCCGCGTACCGCGGCGCATCGCGATCCAGTCGGCCTTGATGGCCCGTTGCGGCTTGTTCGGTGCTTCAACCTATCCGAAGTCGCTGCCGGACCAAGTGCTCAGCGACTATTTGCAATATTGCCTGACGACCGCGGTGTTCCCGACGGACCCCGGCAAGGGGCTGAACTTTGCCCGCAAGGTCGTCGCTGCTGCCCCCGACTTTTCGTGGGGATGGTCGGCCGTCGCCGATGCCGCTGTGCAAAACATGTATTCGAATCCTCTCGGCCCCCGTCGCGAGGAACTGCGGCAAATCGGACTCCAGGCCGTGGATAGGGCTCTCGCACTGGATCCACGAAATAGCTTCGCGATGTCGCAGAAGGCGCTGATGATCGATGCCAACGACCGCGTCGGGCAGGAAAAGCTCCTGAAACGGGCTTTTGCTGCGAGACCGCTCGACTGCGGCTGCGAGCATTTGGTTTATGGCTTCCTTCTTGAGAACGCTGGCCGCTACGCCGATGCGACGAGCGAATTCCGACATGCCATCGAGATGCTCTCGCTTGACAACATCTCGGAATTTGCGTTGGCGGACTCGCTGAGTGTTTCGGGCAAGCCCGAGGAGGCCAAAGCCCACTACGCCGCAACCGTGGAACTCAATCCCGACCCCATGCTGGCTGACACGATGGCGGCCGTCGATGCGACCGAGAACGGCAATTATTCCGCTGGTCTCAAAGCCATTAGTAATCCCAAATTGCCGCTGGCGGACAAGCAGCGAGCCGCGGTCGCTACGGCTTATCGCGCGATGATATCAACTGAGGCAGGGCAGAAGGCGCAGGCTGTAAAGGCTTTGCTCTCGCTTCCTGACGATCAGAAAAATTATCTGGTGCTACGGACGCTTGCGGCGCTCGGCGCGAACCGCGACGCCCTGCAGGTGTTCGTGGAGGGCATAGGCTCGCGATGGGATTGGCCTTCGCTGCTCTGGTATCACAGTATGCGTCACGTGCTCGACGACCCGGCGATTCCCGGCGTTCTGCAGCGCCTCGGCTTGGTCAAATACTGGCGAACGACGCACACCAAGCCAGATGTTTGTGCGGAGAAGGTTGCGCCCTCATTCTGCCGGATGATTTGAGTTTCATTTAATGTCCGCAATGGGTGGAAAGCTGCCACTTGCGTTAATAACGAGTGCCGTTCTCAGTGACACCCAAGCGAAGCTTCGCTTTCTCGATCATTGCTTTGAACCGCCGCAAGTCCCTAAGTCGCTCGAGATCCGGATCGTTCAGAATTGCCCTGAAGAGCGTCGGCGGGACATTGTTGAGACGCCGCTCGAGGAGGTCCAGGGCGCCGTCACAATCTTCGAACCGGCGTGCCATGGCGCAGGCCAAATTATACTGCATGATCATGTTGTCCGGATCGACAAGCTGCGCGCGATCGCTCCATTCCTGAAACCGTTGCCTCTCCCCGAGGATTGCGAGCCCCGTAGCTCCCATTGCGAGCGCAGCCCCGTTCGTCGGGTCTTTGGCGACCACGCGCTCGGCATGCGAAATAGCCATTTGCGCCGCGCGGCGCACACCGTCCTGGTCGCCAAGCTCCTCATAGATCGAGCTAAGCATGCCCCAGGAATGAAAGTCGGTCTCAGCGAGTGTAACTGCCGCCTCGAAGTGCCGCGCCGCTTCCTTGTAGCGCCGTTCGAAATACAGGATTGTGCCCGCCTCGTGATGCACTTCCCACGATTCTGGACCGAGCTTCACCGCTTGCTCGAGCAATTCATTAGCCTCTTCGAACCGCCCTAGCTCGTGCAAATGGCGCGCTTTCACTACCCAGGCCTCCGCGAGCCTTGAATCGAGCGAGAGCGCACGTTCGGCAGCGGCGAGCCCGTCTGCCCCCTGCCGTTGATGAACGAAGTGCAAGATGCATTCTACGATCGCGAGCAGCCCCCAGGCCTTGGCATAGTTTTCATCGATGTCGATTGCTCGCTGACATACGCGTGCAACGAGTTCGGCTTGGCGCACGTCTCCCCAATTCCCGGTCACCCAATAGCCTTTGGCCATCAGATAGAGATTGTACGCTTCGACACTGTTCGTCCCCCGCTGCTCTATCGCCTTTTTTTCTTCCGGGAGCAGACGAAGCTTCAGGGCTGCAACAATCGCATTGGAAATCTCGTCCTGGATTAGGAAGATGTCTGTGAGGTCCCGATCAAAGCGCTCGGCCCACACGTGAGCTCCAGTCTTGCCATCGATCAATTGGGCGGTGATCCGGACGCGCCCTCCTGCCTTGCGGACGCTTCCCTCAACCACATGAGTGACGCCGAGCTTTCGAGCAAGTTCAACGACATCAATTGACTGGCCTTTGTATTGGAACGCGGAGTTTCGTGCGATCACCTCGAGTGCCGAAATCTTCGACAGGTCGGTGGTGATATCCTCGCTGATTCCGTCGCTGAAATATTCCTGTTCGGGGTCGCCACTCATGTTCTGGAACGGCAGCACGCAGACGGCTGGTGCGCCGCTTCGCTCGCGCGGCGGTAACGGTTCGATATTCACGACGCCCGTCAGCTCAGCAACACTTGCAACGAGCTTGCGCCAGGCGGGTGAATTCACATCCCCGGTCCATCCGTCGAGGTTCGCACATTGGATTTGGTCGAACGGCAGCGGCGGCATTGAGGCATCGATAACCGCTTGGACGAGCGTGCCGGCTGAGCGCGCCAAATTGGCCTCCGAGCGGACCCACTGCGACTTTGACGCGTCTGCGGACCAGAGAACGACCACGGCCTTGGCGGACCGCAGCCGCTCCTCGATGACGTCAGTGTAAGGACGGTGGGCTGGAAGATCGTCGTCCCGCCATACCTTGTGACCGTTCTCGCGCAACGCATGGGTAATACGTTCAGCCTGCCGCTCGTCGGCCCGCGCATACGAGACGAATACGTCCGTCATTCAGGCACCCTTTTGGGCGGAAGCTACCAAAGCTGCGACAGAGAGTCATGAAGTGCGTCGCACGCAACGCAGTAGCCGCAATGGCGGCTTTGGGTGGAAAGCTGCCATTAGTGATTGCGACGGCCCTTCTTAATCAGGCGATCTAAAAGGCCTTGGTGATGCGCAGTTCACCGCGAAGGCGTTTCTCCTCATAGAGCGAAAGGGTCGAGTAGTTGCGCGTCATGGTGATGCTCAGCGAGGGCGCGAAACCGCCGAAGTTCCAGTCGCGCTTGTAGATGCTGAACGAACCCTCTGCGTACCAGTCGCGGCGCTGCTTGCCGAACGGCGCGAGCTTACCGTCATTCACCTCTCGCGCGATATCGACCTCGATTTGCGGGCGCAGTCCCCAGCCAATCTCTTTGAGGATCCCGACACCCACTCTTTCTCGCCAGAAGGCCTGTCCAGGGTCGTTCGCCTTGCTGCGCTCGACGGTCGCATAACTGAAGCCGAGCGTAGTAGGACTGAGCGGTCGATTGGCAGATGCCCTCGCTTCCACGTCCCACCCATCAACGTCGCGGCGACGCGCGTAATCATTGTGGCGGACGAACAGCGCGCCGCCGAGCGTCCATCGATCTCCGACCAGCTTTTCGTAGTCGAAATGTCCGCCAAAGCTTTTGACGAGCGGTCGGCGGCCGTACCACCGAATCAGTCCCGTAGCGGTTGCGCGCAACGTTCCTCCGCCAAGATGAAACTCCGGTCCCGCTTCAACCCCAGCATAAGCGTCATCGAAATCATGGTCGGGATAACGCAGCCACCGGCCGTACGCGCCGACATAGATCGGAATCTTCCCGAAGCGGTTTAGCCGCACTGACGCATCCCCCCCAATGAAGGAGCCCGTGCCCGACCGCGCGCGAGCGCTGGGATCGAGCTGAAACGGCAGACCGTAGATATCGACGCTCTGCTTGTCGGTCGCCGAGTTGATGTTGCTGTCGGGGGCTATGCCGACATCGAAGTTGAAGCGCCACGAACGTCGGGCGCGGATCGCCTCGCGGAAGCGGACGATATTGCGCAGCACCGGCAAGGTCGGATGCTCACCGGCGGCCAGGCGGAAATGATAATCCGCCTGCTCGTCCTTCTTCTCCATGAACAAGGTGCGGGCGAGCTCCAGACGAACGCGTAGTAGCGCGGGGTTGTTATCCAAGATCCGGCGGAACGTAGCCTCGGCCGAGCGATAATCCCGCGCCGCAAAGCTGTTCATCCCGTCGATGAACTGGCGCTCGATCGCGACGTCGAACTCGGCCTGCTGCTGCGCTGGTGCGGCTGAGGGGTAAGCGCCGCAGCACAGGGATGCTCCAAGCACCCAGCCGAAATGGAAGCGCCGCGGCATTGGACGCTCGGATCACGGACGATGCTGCTGGCCGACGAAGGCGTCTCCGTACATCGGCGCTTGGTCTGACGCTCGGCGAAGAATGAAAGTGCCGCCGACCTGCTCGGCGTTGGGTCCGAAGAAGGCGCCGTCCAAGGAACCCGTAACCGGGTCCAAGGGCGGCGGCGTCGGCACGTTGTAGCTGTGCTCGCTCGCCGTGCCAACTAAGGGTATATCGAAGCTGCCGCTGTTGCCGAACGGCGCACTGCCGCTGACG
>NZ_DATEPI010000051.1:0-7159 GCF_035273305.1 Bradyrhizobium sp.
AGGGGATCGCGCCCGAAAGTCTGCCGAACGCCAACAACGGCGCGGCCACCACCATCAACAGCTCGTGCTCGGTCATGTGCGCGACGAAAAGGCGTTCGCCCAGCCAGTGAAGAGGCGAAGTGACAACGAGCGCCAGGGTCATCCAACCGCACCAGAACGCCGCAGCTTGTCCCCATCCTATTCCGCGACCGAAGCCGGCGGTACGCCAGAGTCTAAGCGTACCGACATAGAAGCAAATGCCGACGAGGTATAGCGGCGCAAGCAGCCAGGGATCGTAGGTCCATGCCGATCCGGCACTCAGGATTCCGGAAACGTCGTGAGCAGACGCACGCGAGAAGGTGAAACAGACAACGCCAGCAAAGGCGAGGGTCGGCCTAATCATCGCAAGCATGAATTGACCACAAGAAATGCGGCAAGCTGGTTCGCAATCGTCAAGCCAAACAGTATGCCCGAGCCAAGACCGAGCCAAGCCAGGAAAGTTCGGGGACCGCCGCCGCTTTCGTTGCTCCACTCCGACACAGCATCGTTGCGGGCCGCGCGCCACGACATCCACCCTCCGGCGAAGGCGGCCAGCGTCAGGACGGCAGTCACCGTGACCAACAGCACGAGGTGATGCGTGCAGCCGCCGGAAACCAGGCTGTATTGAAGCTGTGTGTCGATGGCCCACGCCGTGGGCCCGATTGCAAGGCCCGCCCAGTAACTGCGCAACGTCACTTGGATTTGGGTCATAGTCGCGGCACCCAATACAGCAACAGGTATATCGGAAGCCACGCGAGCACGACAAAGTTCCAGTAGAACGCATTATCCGTGGCGTCACTGAACCGGCGCGGCGTCGCATGTCTTGTGAACATCAGCACCGTGAGCACCACTGTGTCCACGAGGTCGGTCGCCAGGTGGGTCGTGTGCAAGCCTAGAATGACCCAGACCACTGAACCGTAGGCGTCGGAATCCCACCGCGTGTTCAGGTGCGCAAACTCGAAAGCCCGGATGATCAGCAGCGCAATGCCAATCAGAGACATCACACTAAGCCAGATGCGAACGCGTCCAAGATCCAGCCGATGTGCCACTCGGTTGGTGATTTCGTTCGGAATGACGCTCGCTAGAAAAACAACGGTGGCGAGGGTCCCCGCCCATAAATCCGGCGGAGGTGAACTGATCGGCCATTTCGGGTTGGTCGCCTCTAGATAAAGATAGGCGCCGATGGATATCGCAAAACCCATTCCCTCGATGGCGATGAATCCCATCGAGCCCCACCAGGGCGCGCTCGCGGGCCCAAATCCATAGGTCGGCAGATCGGCAACCTGGCGCGCGATCTTCTGTTTCACTCCTCATCCTCCCTGTCGCCGGTCGGCCAGAACCAGCCGATCAACGCTGCGGCAACAGGCGGCGTGCCCCACACCACCGCCCACGGCGTAAAAATCGAGCCGATGAAGAAGATGCAAACGGCAATGGCTGTGATAAGCGGCCAGATGCTTGGCTCGGGTGAAGAGCTGCGCGTGTGCGGCTCCGAATCCGTCACCGAGCCCAACAGCACTTCGCGCTTTTGGACGCTTAGGCCGCCAACCACCGAGAGCTGGTCTGTGTCGGCCCAAAGCGGGTCTCGATGATTGATCATGGGAATGCGGGAAAAATTGTAGGCCGGGGGCGGTGACGTCGTCGCCCATTCCAATGTCGATGCTTCCCACGGATTGTCGCCGGCGGGAGCGCCGCTATAGCGGCTATAGATCACATTGAGGAGCAACAGGACGAAGCTTGCCGCAAATATAACGGCTCCAGTGCTCGAGAGCATGTTGAGTCCGTCCCACCCGACGTCGGCTGTGTAGGTGTAGACCCGGCGTGGCATTCCGTTGAGACCGAGAATGTGCATCGGAAAGAACGCCACATTGAAGCCGACAAACGCCATCCAGAAATTCCATTGGCCGATGCGCTCGCTGAGCATTCGTCCGACAATCTTCGGATACCAGTAATAGACAGCGCCGATGAGCGGAAACACCGCGCCGCCGATCAGCACATAATGGAAATGGGCCACCACGAAGTAGGTGTCATGAACCTGCGTGTCGATCGGTACCGAGGCAACCATCACTCCGGTCAAACCGCCCAACACAAAGATCGCTATGAACCCCAGTACGAACAACAGCGGAGTGCGAAATACAGGCCGACCGTCCCACAAAGTCGCCAGCCAACAGAAAATCTGTAATCCGCTCGGCACGGCGATCAGCATGCTGTTGGCCGTAAACAGGCTTGCGCCGAGCTGCGGCAGCCCCGTGACGAACATGTGATGAACCCACAGGCCGAACGCGAGAAATCCGGTTGCTATCAGTGACAATATGATCACCGGATATCCCACGAGCGGCCGCCGAGCAAAGGTGGCGAGGATCGCGGAAACCATTCCGCTACCGGGAATGAAGATGATGTAAACCTCGGGGTGACCGAAGAACCAGAACAGATGCTGCCACAACAACACGTTGCCGCCGGCTGCGGTGTCATAAAAATGCGTATTCACCAGCCGGTCGAGAATGAGCGTCGTGGAGGCAATCATCACGGCCGGCATCGCAAACACCACAAGAAACGAGGTCACGAGCATCGACCAGACGTAAGGGGGGATGCGGTCGAGCGTCATTCCAACCGCGCGCTGCTTGAATACCGTCACAATGATCTCGATGGCGACCGCAAGCGCGGCGACTTCTGTGAAGGTGATCATCTGCGCCCAGACATCGGCACGCTTGGTCGGATTGAACTGCAGGCTGGAAAGCGGAACGTAAGCGAACCAGCCAACGTCGGGGCCGACATTGAGAAAGAACGAAATCCAGAGAAAGCAGCCGCCTAAAAGATAGGTCCAGTAGCTGAATGCGTTGAGACGCGGAAACGCGATGTTGCGTGTGCCGACCATCAGCGGGACAAGATAAACGGCAAATGCTTCCATCACCGGCACGGCGAACAAGAACATCATCGTCGAACCGTGCATCGTGAAGATCTGATTGTATTTGTCGGCGCTCAGGAAGTGCTGCTCGGATTTCGAGAGCTGAATTCGCATCAGGACCGCCAGGGCCCCGCCGAGGAACAGGAAAATAAAAGCGGTGACGATATATCGGCGGCCGACCACTTTGTGATCGACGCTCATCAGCCATCCCAGCAGTGATCGCGGGGTGCCCCATACTCTCGAGAGCAGTTGTGAGAGCTCTGGCTCCTCCACCTGATGATCGCGAATATCTCGCGGTGAGTCACTCGCCAGTTCGGTCACCGCAAGTTCTCCAGATAATGGACGATCGCGATCAATTCGTCCGAGTGGATTGGCATTCTCGGCATGTGGTTGCCGGGCTTGATGTGTTGAGGATCTGCGATCCAGGCGGCTAGCGCCCCCGAGGAGAAATGCAGCGCGCCCGCGGCGATCGTTGTCCTTCCGGCTAGGTGCGTCAGGTCCGGCCCGAGCTGACCGCCTGCAGGCGTGCCTCGGATGCTGTGGCACAAGGCGCAACCCCTTGAGCGAAATAAAAGCTCGCCCTGTTGGGCGAGCGGATCGGGCGGTGAGGCGGCGCTACTAATCTGAGCGTTGCGCCATGTCGAGAATTGGTCAGGAGGAAGCGCCACAACTGTAAATGCCATGTGCGCATGTTGCAGCCCGCAAAACTCTGCGCATTGGCCGCGATAAACCCCCGCTTTGTTTGCCGTAAACTGTATGGCGTTCTGCTGGCCGTTGATCAGGTCCATCTTCCCCATCAGGCTCGGCACCCAGAAGCTATGAATGACGTCAGTGGTCTCGAGCTTGACAGTTACGGGCTTTCCGACCGGGACGCGGATTTCATTTGCGGTGTTGAATTCCAGATATGGGCCGTCCGCTTGGTATTGAATTTCCCACCACCATTGATGTCCGATGACCTTCACCGCGAGTGAGTCCGGAGCCTTGCCGAAAATGGCGCCTTGGGTGCGATAGCTGATGATCGACAATCCCAACACGATCAGAGTTGTTGCGACTCCTCCGACAGCAATGGTTCGACCCGCGGCTCTTTCAAAGGCCGTGCGGATTGCAAGCGGTTGATTCCGGCGGCCGTTAGGGCGGGTGACGCCGAGGAACAGCGCCACCATCACGCCAATCCATACGATCACTGAAATAGCGAGAAAGACGATGAACAGGTGCTTTAGCTGATCGGACTGCGGAGATTGCGGGTCGAGCGCTGATTGCCATCCCGTACAACCGGGAAGCGTTGAAACGATAGCAATCACGGCGGCCAACCGCGCGCGAGTCCTCATGAACACCTCGGAGCCGTAACGCGACGCTCTCAAAGGCAGCAAGAACAAACAAATGTTACGAAAGTTCCGGGCTTACGACCTGCGGCCAGTTGGATGAACCGGCGTCTCAACCGTCACCTGCGCGACCGCGTGCGCGATGTTCAGGCTTCGCCGTTCAGGAACCTAAATCGGGCGCGCGTGTTCTCTGCGATGTGAGGGGGCCATGCTGACCGACCAACAACTCGCCATTCTCAAGGAAATCGACAATTCCGTAGCGTTCGATGGCGGTGCGGGCAATGAAGTCGACACGCTGGTAATTGAAGGCTACGTCGAAAAGGACGGCGACCTCTACCAACTCACGCCTAAGGGCGAGAAGGCACTGCTCGACAACGGTGCACGCATCAACGAACTGTAACCGTTTTCACTCCGAGTAAAGCCGTCTCGGCTGCGGCTGCACACCTTCGACCCGATGCCGTAATGGCCGCTTCGATATCCCGGACGTGAGAACAGGGTGGAGGCTCCAGCAAAGAAAACCCCGTCCAGAGCGGGGGCAGCAGGACGGGGTTCTTCGAAGGACGCGCCCATGGCTGAGCAGCGCTTGGCTAAATTAGTCCATCCAATCCAAGAACTTATGTTCGGAAGCAGACTCTCTCACAAGCTTGTTACCACCATAACTGCCGGCGCTGACGCGGTATTTCACGCGTCTTGGGCGGTCTTGCCCTGAGATGCCGACCCTGGAACGACCAGTTCTGGCGGCAGTTCTTCGATACGCACCGAAGCCATGAGAGAGCAAATATGAGCATGGGAAAGACACCGAACGAAGAAGATCCGCGCGAAACACCAGCTGACGATCCCCGGCAAGCGACGGATTGGCCAAACACGAAACAAACGGACCGGCCCTGGAAGGGAAAAGTCGAAAAGGATCAGCAGAACAAGGGAAAAGATATCGACCTGGAAACATGGCAGGAGTCGAACACCCACTAACCGACATCGACCCGCACGCGAAACGCCAGTCGCCTCAGTCAACAGGTGCGCAAATTCAACCAGAACGGCGCTCGCCTCGGCTAGCGAGAGGATGGCTCTTCGCATATGGCCGCACGATCCGCCCGGTGGTGATTTGCTCGACGCAGTTGATCGCTCTCAGATGTCTAGGTGCGACCCGCTCACGTTCGAAGTCTCCGACGTGGGTTGACGCGCGGAACGAACCTCCCCTGAACGTCTTCGTTTGTCATCTCTCTCAGTGTCATTGAATTCGGAGCCAATTCATGCAGGAGCGTTTCTTCCGGCTGGCCACCGTTCTCCTGTTTTTGCTTGTTGTCGCGCTTTGGTCTCAACCCTATCTGGACCGCCTGCTTTATGCGGCAACCTCTCCCCGACCGGTAACGGCGAGAAGCGAATTGCCGGAATCCGAGCGCGCCACGATCAGCCTGTTCGAGCGGGTCTCTCCTTCCGTGGTTCAAGTCGTCGGAGCAGCGCCGGGTCCTGGTGGCACGGACCTCGAAGGCGAGGGCGTTCGCGAGCAGAGCGGGACCGGCGTCGTGTGGGATGGGGCCGGTCACATCGTCACCAACAATCACGTGGTGAGTGGAACGAAGGAGGTCGCGGTGCGTCTCGCCAGCGGCGAAGTCATTGGCGCATCGATTGTCGGAACGGCGCCGAACTATGATTTGGCGGTGGTCAGACTGCGAAATACAAGCCACTTGCCGGCGCCAATCGCGGTCGGCACCTCGGCCGATCTGAAGGTGGGCCAATCAGCCTTCGCAATTGGCAACCCGTTCGGGCTTGACCAGTCGCTGACTACAGGGGTGATCAGCGCACTAAAGCGACGTCTGCCGACCAGCGGCGGACGGGAAATCGGAAACGTGGTCCAGACCGATGCTGCGGTTAACCCGGGCAATTCCGGAGGCCCATTGTTGGATTCCGCGGGAAGACTGATCGGTGTAACGACGGCAATCATTTCTCCCTCCGGCTCAAACGCCGGCATCGGGTTTGCCATTCCGGTCGACACGGTGAACCGGATTGTGCCCGAGCTCATCGACAAAGGCCGGGTGCCCACCCCGGGAATTGGAATCATCGCCGCAAACGAAGCTGTCGCCACGCGGCTCGGAATTGAGGGTATTGTGGTCGTGCGCGCGTTGCCCGGCTCGCCGGCGGCGGAAGCCGGGTTGCGAGGTATCAATCAGGGGAGTGGCGAACTCGGGGACGTGATCGTGGCCGCAAACGGACAACCGACAAGGCGTCTGTCGGATTTGACCGACCAATTGGAAACCGTTGGCGTCGGTCGGGATATTGAGCTCTCGGTGAAGCGGAACGATCAAACGGTGAAGCTGAAGGTGAAGGTGGAAGACGTCGGTCGGCCGAGCTGAATTCTGCAGCGTCGATCTAGCTCCGAGCGTGCGAAATGCCGCGCGAAGTGCGCAGCTCCAGATGCAATGCGAAACCTGCGTGAAAATGATACGTTGCCGGCGCGATCTGCCACCGGCAACGCGAGGGAAGAAGCCTTAGTCCTCCAACACTGCAACCACTTCAAGCGTGTCCGGGTCCACGAGCACAACTTCATCGTTTGTGACGAAATACCGATACCCTTCATAGTCCGGCAGGTATTCATGGACTTCTTCGGGCAGCGGATATGAAGTGACGTAGCTCGGAATCCGAGCGCCAACACGTACCGGAAAATCAACGCTTGCGGGTTCAACGCGTCGGCGTATCAGCACGTCATGAAGGCGTGCCCGCTGCCGTGTCGAAATGTGCAGTCGGCTCCCACCTTCATAGCGTTCGGCTCTTGCGCCGTACCGTCGATCCTGAAAGCCGCGATCTTCGAAGCGCTCGCCGTAGCGCCGATCCTGGATCCGCCTTTCTCGATCGCGATCGTAATCACGATCGGTTCGAGACCTTCTTTCCTCCCGGAAGCCTTCATCTCCACGGCGACTTC
>NZ_DATEPI010000052.1:0-14978 GCF_035273305.1 Bradyrhizobium sp.
TAAAGAGTCGTGAAATCAATCCGTTGAAGAGTCCTTAAATAAATTCACCGAACCTGCGCGCATGACGCGCGGAGTTCGTTTGTATCTCGTCGGCTCCTTCGTCCTTGTCTCGATGGCGGGCTGCGGCCGTGGATTTTTTCAATTCGCGGAACGTGAGCCGTGGCGGGCCGAGGCCGAAATCGCGTGCCTGAAATCCGGCGCGGTAAAAGAGAGTCCCGAGTTGGTGCGGATCAGCCCGATTTCCGGTCCAGGCGTTTGCGGGGCCGAATTTCCGCTCAAGGTCGCAGCGCTCGGCGAAAGCAGCGGAAGCTTCGGATTTGCTGATGAAGAGCTGCGGCCGCCCGGCAATATCGGCATCCAGCCGCGCTGGCCCGTCTCGCAGCCGCCACCGCGATCGCCTTATTCGAACAATTCGCTGGCTCAGCCGCGCTACGATTCGGCGCGTGATAGACCGATTTCCAATCGTCCGATTTCAGCCGGTCCGATTTCCAACGGTCAAATTTCCAATGCCCCGATTTCACTGTCTGCACCTGGCCTTGCGCCCGAGCAAAATGAAATCGATTTGCCGTCCGAAGGTGCGTTCAATCCCGGGCCGTATCCGGCGGCACCGGCCTATCCAAGCGGGCCCGCATCGGCTTACCCGGTTAATCGCGATACGTTCACGCGTTTGCCACAGCCGCAGTCGATCCCGCGGCTCGGGCCTTCGGGCAATTCGGTCGCCGCGTTCGGCCCGGTCGCAGTCAGGCCAGCCGCGACACTGGCGTGTCCGATCGTCTCGGCGCTCGATCGCTGGCTTGCCGATTCCGTTCAGCCGGCCGCGGCACGCTGGTTCGGCGCGCGCGTCGTCGAGATCAAGCAGATC
The DNA here is from genome assembly GCF_035273305.1 of Bradyrhizobium sp. Taxonomy (GTDB): domain Bacteria; phylum Pseudomonadota; class Alphaproteobacteria; order Rhizobiales; family Xanthobacteraceae; genus Bradyrhizobium. The sequence goes on from NZ_DATEPI010000052.1 coordinate 863, forward strand.
TCCGCGTATTCCTGTCGCGGCATGAACGGTAATTCCTACGCGCATATTTCCGAGCACGCGTTCGGCAACGCGCTTGATATCGCCGGCTTTGCGCTAGCGGATGGTCGGCACATCTCGGTGAAAGAAGGCTGGAGGGGACTTCCGGAAGAGCAGGGCTTTCTGCGTGACGTGCAGGCCGCCGCATGCCAGGAGTTCTCGACAGTGCTGGCTCCGGGTTCAAATGCCTACCATTACGATCATATCCATGTCGATCTGATGCGTCGCGCCAGCCAGCGGGTGATTTGTGAGCCTTCGGCCGCGTCGGGCGAGGAGGTCGCGGCGCGAGCCGCGCGGCGCAATCCTTATGCCTCACGCGATCCGTTCGTGACGGGATCGCTCGGCAGCAGAGGCACCTCGCATCGACGCCGGCAAAGCGGGGGCAGCAACGAGCAAGACGAGTTCGAGGACGAATAGTTGAGCGAGGGGCCGCTATCAGCCGGCGCTCGCGATCAACGCGTGCTGGTTTGGTAGGCCGCCAAAAACATCCTGGTGGCGCTTTCGACGACATTTGCGATGCGGTCGGAGGAGGGCGGCGGCGCGGCCTGGAAAATAAACGGCAGAAATAGCGAAGCCTGACACATCTGCATGAATTGGGACGCGGCAAGCTGGCAGTCGGGTATCGCAAGCTCCTTGACGCCGACACGCGCCTGAAAATAAGTGGCAAGCCGACCAATCGTTTGGGCCAGCACGTTTTCATAATAGCGCCGCCCCACCTCCGGCATTCGCTCGGCGATCGCCATCACGGTTCGTATCGCGGAGCCACCGCCCGGACGGCAAAGCAATTCGATGTACGCCTGCCCGAACTCCCGCAACGTGGTGGAGGCATCGCGTTCGGGGTCGAAATTGAACGCATTTTTTTGCTGCTCGAGCATTTCACGTTCGACAATGGCTTCAAACAGCCGGTTCTTGTCAGCGAAATAGACGTACAGCGTTCCCTTCGACACGCCAGCGGCGCGCGCAATCTCGCCCATGCTGGCGCCGTCGAATCCGAGATCCAGGAAAACTTTGCTGGCACCGTCCAGAATCTGCCGGCGCTTGGAGCTGTCTTCCTCCCCGAGGAGGGGGATTGTTGTGCGGTCGGTTGCAACCATTGGTTTAGCTATTCCGGAAAGATTCAATGCGCGAGACGCCCGCAAGCAGAAAAGACGGTTATGATCTCCGGCAACGTATCTTGACCGAACCGTTCGGTCAATGTTAATTTAAGTTAAGGGAGCGGTCAGCTCCCCGCATTTTGCGCCGTAATGTTCAATGGGAGGCCGTCATTATGGCCGCAGCGAGAGAGCAGGCCGCACGCATTATTCGAAGCGATCCGGAGCAGGAATCCGCCGCGGCTCCAGCCGACCAGTTTGGCGGGGCTTCGGAAGAGACCGTCGCGCGTCACCCCGCCGACACGCCGGTTGCTCCGACGATCGAAAAGCCGGGGGCGGAAAAGCCGATGTCTGCCGTTGTTTCTCTCCGAGCGAAATCAGGCAAGCGCAAGCTGGTCATGATGACGATCGCCGCGCTGGTGGCGATCGCCGCGGCAATCTACGCCGTGAACTACGCGCTGGTCGGACGGTTTTACGTCTCGACGGATGATGCTTATGTGCGCGCCAATAACACCACGTTGGGCGCGCGGGTGTCGGGCCATGTCGCGGCGATCCTTCCGGGCGACAACGCACTGGTCCACGCCGGCGACGTGATCTTGCGGGTGGATGATGGCGATTACCGGATTGCGGTGGATTCCGCGCGCAGCAAGATCGCGACCCAGCAGGCGACCATCGAGCGGATCGGCCGTCAGGCGACCGCGCTCGAAAGCGCGGTCGAGCAGGCGAAGGCGCAGCTTGCCTCCGCCGAAGCTGCTCAGAAGCGCGCCGATCTCGATTTCGAGCGACAGCAGGCGCTGAGCGCGAAAGGATTTGCCTCGCACGCCACCTTCGAGGTTTCCGAAGCCGGGCGGGACCAGGGCATCGCGGCGGTTAAGGCGGCGCAGGCTGCTTATGACGCCGCGCGCGACAACGTCGAAGTCACCAAGGCGCAGCAAGCGGAGGCGCGGGCACAACTGGCCGAATTGCAGACCTCGCTCGCAAAGGCGGAACGCGATCTCGATTTCACGAGTGTACGGGCACCGGTCGATGGCACGTTTTCCAATCGTCTGGTCAATATCGGGGACTTCGTCACGATGGGGCAGCGGCTCGGCAACGTGGTGCCGCTCAATGACGTGTTCGTCGACGCCAATTTCAAGGAAACGCAGCTCAAGCGCATCCGTCCGGGCCAGCCGGTGACAATCTCGGTCGATGCCTATGGCCATCGCAAATTTGCCGGAACCGTTGACAGCATCTCTCCGGCGGCCGGATCAGTGTTCACCCTGCTGCCACCAGACAACGCGACCGGCAACTTCACCAAGATCGTGCAGCGGCTTCCGGTACGCATCCGGGTGCCGAAAGATGTCGCGAAGCAGAGCCTGCTCCGCGCGGGAATGTCGGTTTATGCCACCGTCGATACCCGCAAGGGTGCTCAGGATGCGGACAGCGAAGCCGATCTCGACGCGCCGGGAATGGTCGGCGCGGGCAACGCCGCTCGAAACTGAGCAGCAACAGCGCGAGGGGTAATGGCTGACGCAACCAGCACCCGATCTCCTGCCACGGTTGAAGCAGCCGCGGTTTCCGAGCGCATTCCGCCGCGCCGGCTGTTTGCGTTCCTGATCATGGTGTTCGGGATGTTCATGTCGATTCTGGACATCCAGGTAGTCTCGGCCTCGCTCAGCGAGATCCAGGCGGGCCTTTCGGCCAGTTCGAGCGAAGTGTCCTGGGTGCAGACCGCTTATCTGATCGCCGAAGTGATCGCGATTCCGCTGTCCGGATTCCTTTCGCGGGCGTTCGGCACCAGGCTGCTGTTTGCGATTTCGGCCTCCGGATTCACGATCGCGAGCTTCTTGTGCGGGCTGGCTTCGACGATCGAACAGATGATCCTGTGGCGAGCCCTGCAGGGGTTTCTTGGCGCCGGCATGATACCGACTGTGTTCGCTTCGGCCTACACGGTTTTCCCGCGCTCGAAATTCTACATCGTCGGCCCCATCATCGGCCTGGTCGCCACGCTGGCGCCAACCATTGGCCCGACGGTGGGCGGATACATCACCGACGCGATGTCGTGGCATTGGCTGTTCTTCATCAATATCATTCCGGGCATCGCGATCACGGTTGGCGTGCTGGCCCTGGTCGATTTCGATTCTCCGAATTTTGCGCTGCTGCAGCGGTTCGACTGGTGGGGCCTCATTTTCATGGCGGGGTTCCTGGGATCGCTCGAATACGTGCTCGAGGAAGGGCCGCTATATGAGTGGCTGCAGGATACTTCAGTCGCCACTTGCGCGGCCATTTGCGCAGTCTCCGCGATCGCGTTCTTTTACCGGGTCCTGACCGCGCAAGAACCTATTGTGGATATCAGGACATTTGCGGATCGCAACTTCGGGATCGGCTGCCTGATCTCGTTCTGCGTCGGCATCGGCCTTTACGGATTGACCTATATGTACCCGCGCTATCTCGCCGAGGTGCGCGGCTACAGCGCGCTGATGATTGGCGAGACCATGTTCGTGTCCGGCATCACTATGTTCCTCACCGCGCCGATTGTCGGGCGATTGATGCTGCGGATCGACATGCGCCTGATCATCGCAACAGGCCTCATCATCTTTGCCGCGGGATCGTATCAGATGACGTGGATCACCCGCGATTACGACTTCTACGAGTTACTGCTGCCGCAGATCCTGCGCGGCATTGGCATGATGCTGGCGATGGTGCCGACCAACACCATCGCACTCGGCACCTTGCCGCCGGATCGCGTCAAGAACGCATCGGGGCTGTTCAATCTGACGCGCAATCTCGGCGGCGCTGTGGGGCTTGCCGTCATCAACCAGGTGCTTAACGATCGCACCGACCTCCACATCGCTCGGCTTCACGACAGGGTGACCTGGGGCAACGCCACCGCGACCGAAACTCTCAATATGTTGGCGCAGCGGCTACAGGGCATGGGCGACTCCGCACTCATGGCGTTGAAGCAGCTATCGCAGATCGTGCACCGCCAGGCGGTGGTGATGGGATATGGCGATGCTTTTTTCATGCTGACTTTATTTTATGTCTGCCTGTCGCTGATGGTCATGCTGCTGAAAAAACCTGCCTCGGCATCGACCGAACCGGCGGCGCACTAAAGCGTTTCGAGCGAAGTCGGTCCGGTTCGCGTGACGAACGTCAGACGAATAAGCTGTCGGAACAGTTGGCATGCACTGACGTTCAGTGGAGGCCCAAAATACTCCACACCAGACCGAGGCCGGACAGGAACAACAGTCCAAGCACGAGATCGCGAAAATTCTTGTCGCTCAATCCATGATAGGTTCGCGCGCCGATCCAGGCGCCGAACAGCGTGGCCGGAAACGCCAGTATCGCGAGCTTCAGCACGTCGATGCCGAGCAAGCCGCTACCCGCCTGCATGCACAACGAGGCGCTGAGGATAGTCCAATTGAACGTCTGGAAAATGCCGCGCCGCTCGTCCTTGCCCCAGCCCCGCAAATTGGCCCACAAGATCGGAAGCGGGCCGGACAATCCGGCAAGCCCGCCAAGAATTCCGCCGGCAAAGCCGACAACACCGTCCGCAGGCCGGCCTCCGAACTTTGGAACGATCGGGGCCGGATTGAAATACAGCGCAGTCGGAAACACCAGCAGCAGCACGCCGACGCTCAACTTGAACACCTCGGGATCGGCGTGGGCGATCATCAGTGTCCCGAGCGGCACGCCCGCAACTCCGCCAATCAGAAATGGCGCGGCCAGGCGGAAATCGATCGACCGCCAGATCGAGTGCATTGTGGAAGTTTGCGCGACGATCGAACAGATCAGCACTAGCGGCACCGCGAGCGAAGGCGGCAACGCATAGAGCCAGATTGCCAGCGCCGTCAGGGCGGTGCCGAAGCCGGCAAGACCGGAAACGAATCCCCCGGCAAAAGCGCCGAAAAACAGAAGCGCAAGCGTTGCCGTTGTCATGGGCGTTCGCGATTTCCTGGATTATTCCAGCGCGACTTGATGCGCGAACCGGAATAGGGGCGGGTTTTTCCTCGCACGCTGGAACGAAATCGGCCGAGTTTGCGAGGACTGGTTTGTGCGTTATAGCGTTGCCGTTGCGATAGCTAGCGAGGAAACATCATGGGAGCAACCTTTCTGGTCTGCCACGGCGCATGGTCGGCAGGTTGGGCATGGAAGAAAATGCATCCGCTGATGTGCGCGGCGGGTCATCGATTGATCACGCCGACCTACACCGGTCTTGGCGAGCGGGTTCATCTCGCTGATAAGTCGATCGGTCTCGAGACTCACATTGAGGACATCCTCAATGTCATCAAATACGAGGACCTGCGCGATTTCGTGCTGATCGGCCACAGCTATGGTGGCATGGTCGCAACTGCCGTTGCCGACCGCGCGCGCGACCGCGTCTCGCAACTGATATATCTCGACGCCTTCGTGCCCGACGAGGGCCAGTCGCTGCTTGACCTGAATGAATCGGCGCGGCCGCGGATGCAGGAACTCGCCAGGGCGAGCGACGGCTGGCGCGTCCCGCCCAATCCGACGCCGCCGGACACCGCGCCGGCCGATCTGGAATGGTTGAGCGAGCGCCGCGTCGACATGCCGATCAGATGCTTTGAGACGAAGCTCAAGCTGCATGGCGGCCCGCTAAAGCTGCCGCGCAGCTATATCTACGCCACGCGGATCACGCCCGCGGACACATTCGCCCGATTTGCCAGCCGCGCCAAAAGCGAGCCGGGCTGGCGCTATTTCGAGATGGACGCCAGCCATTCGCCCCATGTCACCGCACCGGAGGCGCTGATGAGTTTGCTGCAGAAGATCGCCACGGCCTCACGCGTGGACGCTGGCTAGTTCGCCTACGCTGGGCTTAGATGGAGCATGCCCGAACTCACTTCCCGAACTGTCTCAAAGGCATTGCGTACCTCATGCCTCGGCACGATGGCCCTCATGATTGCGCTTTGTGGCCAGACTAGTCGCGCCCGCGCCGAGGAATTGGTCAAATTCGAGAGTGCGCCTTATGTCCTGGGGCAAGTCCAGCAGCGTCAGGCTATTGAGCGCGGCGAGACGGTAGCAAAGCTGCCGACGACGATTGAAGGCTACCTCTCCAAGCCCGACGGAGCAGGTCCGTTCCCTGCGATCGTCTATCTCCACGGTTGTAGTGGGCTGTCCAGCACCACCCGCGCCCGAATAGGTGCTCTGCTGACGGGCTGGGGGTATGTCTCCCTTGCCGTTGATAGCTTTACCAGCCGCGGCATCAAGGAAGCCTGCCATGGAGGAATGCCACCGCGGCAAGCCGACGCCTTGGGGGCATTGCTCTATCTTTCCAGTCTGCCGTCCGTCGATGCGAAGCGAATCGCGGTTGTAGGATCATCGCAGGGGGGCATCGTTGCGCTGCGGCTAGCTTCGACGCAGAGCATCAAGCTTTTCGACATTCCGGACGATCTCAAGTTCAAGGCCGCCGTCGCCTATTATCCGCTATGCGGCGTTGCATCCAAACAATTGGCTCTCCCAACCATAATCCTGATCGGCGAACTTGACGATTGGACTCCGGCTATTGATTGCGAACGGTGGATGGCGCTGCGCGCGGCCAACGGAGCACCGGTCAAGCTTGTCGTCTATCCCGGTGCTTATCATGCATTCGACGTTCCGACGCTGCGCGCTGGTATCCGATTGTTTGGCCATTGGCTCAAATATGATGCGGACGCGGCGGCGCGCTCAATTTCGGAAATGCATGATTTTCTGGCCTCGCAACTGAGTAACTGAGTGCCCGACGCTTACGACGCATCAATGTTGGGATTAGGCGCGCGCCTGCGAGGGCAGCCAGGAAGGTTGCTAACGGGCCAGCCTCATTAATTTCGCGTGCTGATCTGAACCGCACGCTGTGCCTTCCGGTGGCGCGATCGCTCGTCTTCTAAAATGGCGAGGGGTCGAGTTCCTTTTCCATGAAGACGCTAAGCGGATCAGCTTGATAGTCGTAGAATGGGCCTCGTTGCGTAAAGCCTGCTCGCGTGTAGAGACCAAGGGCGGCATGATTCTGCACGCCTGTTTCCAGACGTAGGACGCTCACATGCTCACTCCGCGCCTCCGCTTCGAGCGCCGCCAGGATGGCTGTGGAAACGCCTGACCCGCGAGCGTCTGGCACGACCCACATCGCCTTTAATTCGGCCCACGAGCCATGCAATACGAGCGCGCCGGTCGCGACTGCGCGACCCCCATCCCGACTGACAAAGAACCGCACATTTGAATCTCGCAGCGCGTCGAGAGCGAGATGATGATTACTCTCTGTAGGGTAAAGCTGCGCCGAATATTGCTCGCCAGCGCGTATGAGCGTGATGATTTCAGGCTGGCCCGGATCTTCCAGCGCAATTTGTATCGAGCGAACGTTGCTGCTTTTCATCGCCCAATAGAATAGTAATCCAACCCTCACTGTCCACTGATAGTCGCGTCCGCAATATGTCGAAGGAGTGGGCCATGTACGCCATTCACGCAACTGCACTTGCGATTTTGGCCTGTCTTGTAATCACATCACAAAGCTCCGCCGCCGAAGGTAATCCGGCCCGAGGTCAACGCGTATTCGGGGCTTGCGCTGCATGCCATTCTCTGCAGCCCGATCAAAACATGACGGGCCCGAGTCTGGCGGGTTTATGGGATCGCAAAGCAGGAACTCTCGAGAGTTTCAGCCGCTATTCGTCTGCGCTCAAATCTGCGAACGTCGTTTGGAATGAGAAAACGCTGGATGACTGGATCACAGACCCGCAGCAGGTCGTGCCTGGCAATCAAATGACGTTTCCCGGCGTCAAAGATGCAAAACAGCGCGCCGACTTGCTCGCGTTTCTAAAACAAGCAACACAGCCCGGCTCACAGATTGCTCAGCAAGGCGCGCCAATGGGAGGCATGGGCGGGATGATGGGAGGCGGACAAGCTCCTAATCTCAAAAAGCTTGATGCATCAGACCGCGTACAGGAAATCACCTACTGCAAAGACACTTACGTCGTCACCACTGCGAATGGCGACACCCACAAGTTCTGGGAACGGAATCTTCGATTGAAGACGGACGCGAGCAGCGATGGCCCGGAAAAGAACGCACCGGCGTTGGTCGCAGCCGGAATGATGGGCGACCGCGCGGACGTGATCTTTGCTGAACCGGGCGAGATTAGCGCCTTCATTACCGTAAAATGCGGGTGATTGGGCAAGCTCGCGCCCACACCGCCCAACTGCTATCGCGCTGTTGTCACTGCAGCGCCGAAGCTCGATGAAGCACGCCTCTAAAATGGCGAGGGGTCCGGCGTGTCGCGCCGAACCCCTCATTCACATAGATATCAGCCAGCCTGTAAGCCGGGTTCTGTAGGGCACCACCCGCTTGCGCGGACGATACGTGACGGCCATTCCTCTGGGACAACGTTCGCACGTTGCCTCGAGCAACCTACCCGGACAGCGGGCCTGACATTGCCCTGCGGTGTTATCGCTTCGCAGCGAACGCTCCGCGTTGCCGTCCCTATTCGGTCTTGCTCCCGGTGTGGTTTGCCATGCCGGCTTCGTTGCCGGAGCCGCGGTGCGCTCTTACCGCACCTTTTCACCCTTGCTTCCCTTCCTTATCCCTCCCCGGAAGGGGAGGAAGGCTGGCGGAAGCGGTTCATTCTCTGTGGCACTTTCCCTGGGGTTGCCCCCGCCGGATGTTATCCGGCACCGTATGTCGATGGAGCCCGGACTTTCCTCTCCCGCAGCCTTTCGACTTTGCGGGAGCGGCCGTCCGGCCGACTGACCCTGCTGTGATGAGGGTTCTGGGCCATCGCGTCAACCCGATGCGGGCCGCGAAAACCATTAAAATAATTTATCCTGAACATGTCGTTTTGCGATTGCCGCGTTCGACTGGCTGTTGGCGATCACGCCATCAAGAGGAGTTACGAAATGCAGTATCTGCTGATGATCTACCAGAACGAATCCGAGTACGGCAAAATCGATCCGGCAACAGCCAAGAAGATGTTGGAGGAATACGGCGCCTTCACCCAATCCATTATCCAGAGCGGCAATTTCAAAGCCGGTGACCGTTTGCAGCCCACCACAACCGCGACGACCGTGCGCGTGCGTGAAGGAAAAACACTGACCACCGATGGTCCGTTCGCGGAGACCCGCGAGCAGCTCGGCGGATATTATCTGGTCGAGGCCAAGGATCTCGACGCCGCGCTTGCGATTGCAGCGCGGATTCCTGGCGCCCGGTTTGGCTCGATCGAGGTCAGGCCGATCTGGGTGTATAATTGAGCCACGCTTCAATCGTCATTCCGGGCTCGTCTCTAAAGACGCCGGAATGACGCCCCAACAACGCATTCCCATGACACCTCCAGAGATCGATAAAATATTCCGCGACCAGGCGGGCCGGGCGCTGGCAACGCTGATCCGTCTGGTCGGCGATTTCGATCTCGCGGAAGATGCGTTGCAGGATGCATTTGCCACCGCGCTGGAACGCTGGCCTGCGGCCGATCCGACGCCTTCTAATCCCCGGGCGTGGCTGGTCAATGTCGGACGCAACAAGGCGATCGACCGCATCCGGCGGCAAATCGCGTTTCGCGGAAAGGAAAACGCGATCCAGCACGAGTTGCTGAATAACGCCGCAAGCACCTGCGCCATTGAGGAGCCTGGGCTTGACGATGACATGCTGCGGTTGATCTTCACGTGTTGTCATCCGGCCTTTGCTACGGAGGTTCAGGTAGCATTGACGCTGCGCACGGTTTGCGGGCTTTCGATCGCGCAGGTCGCGCGCGCCTTCCTGATCGGTGAAGACGCGATGGCGCAACGCCTGGTGCGCGCCAAGCAGAAGATCCGGCTCGCCGGGATTCCCTACGAAGTGCCGGCTCGCGAGGCGCTGGAGCCTCGGTTGCGCGGCGTGCTCGCAGTAATTTATCTGGTCTTCACCGAAGGCTATGCGGCGACCTCTGGTGAAGACCTGATGCGACCGGACCTCGCGCGCGAAGCGATCCGGCTCGGCCGGTTGCTCGACGCGCTGATGCCTCCGCGCGGCGAAATCAAAGGATTGCTGGCGCTGATGCTGCTGCATGATGCCCGCCGCGCGGGACGTCAGACCGCGGGCGGCGACATCGTGCTCTTGGAACAACAGGATCGCGGGCTGTGGGACCGTGCGCAGATCGACCAAGGACTGAAATTGCTGGAACAGGCATTGGGCTTGCCGGGCCGCCCCGAGGCTTACGCGGTTCAGGCGGCGATTGCGGCTTTGCATGCGCGCGCACCGAACTATCACGACACCGACTGGAAACAGATCGCTGGTTTATATGAAGTGTTGCTGCGCATCAGTCCGTCGCCGGTGATCGAATTAAATCATGCCGCCGCGGTTTCGATGGTGGATGGGCCGGCCCGCGCGCTCGATCTGATCGACGCGCTGGAGGCTCGCGGCGCACTCAAGGGCTATGAATTGTTGCCTGCGGTCCGCGCCGATCTGTTGCGTCGGCTCGGCCGTCGCGAGGCCGCTTGCGAGGCTTATCAGATGGCGACCGCGGCAACGCAGCTCGAGCCGTTGCGGCGACTTTACGCGCGGCGGGTAGCCGAATTGAATCGCGACAGGCCCGAGGCTAGTTCTTCGTAGCTACAATTTCGATCTCTACCAGCATCGCCGGGTTCACCAAATCGCAAATGACGAGCGTGGACGCTGGGCGTACCTCGCCCATCACTTCCAGGAAAACGGCGCGATACGTGGAAACGTAATTTCGATCGACAACATAACCGGTGACCTTAACCACGTCGCTCAACGTCATTCCGGCCTCATTGAGCAGGACCTCGATTTGCGTCCAGGCCTTCCGCGCCTGGATTCCGAAGTCTCCGGTCACGTCGCCCTGACCGGCGACGTAGAGTGTGGGACCGGGAACCTCAACCAAGACCGCTTGACTGAAGTGTGCGAAGCGCCTGGCACCCTCCGGATCGAGCTTTCGTACCGCCACTGCACGCTCCTGTTTGCACACAAAAGGGCGCCCGCCGGCCATGTTTGGCTGCCGCAGACTAACGAATTACCTAGGGTAGGCTCAGTAGACAAGTCGAGACATTCTTGAACCCGCTCCGGACTAGCCGCCACCATCAAGGCACGGTGGATTTGCGAATAGGCGCATCAGCAGTTGAAAGAAAAACTCGGACTTGATCACTTCGAGGGACGATCCTGGCAAGGTCTTCATCGTCACGCATTGATGACCATGATCGCCTACGCCTTCCTGCAACATCGTCACCTCACACAAGTGGGGCGAAAAAAAGAATCAACGGACCGCCGCCTCAGGCTAGCCTGCCGGCCGTACGCCATCGTGGATCTCATTCTTCGACCACTATCTCAGCAATGCCCACACTGCCGAAGACGAAGCCGTGAAAAACAGTGGCGTGGGTAAATCTGCCAAAGTAGTACGAGTAGCTATAGCCTGAATCCGTCCCGCGACAACGAGCCGGCAACGCATCTCGTTCGTACTGTGAGTTATTGCGCCGCGGTCGCCGTGGCGCCCGCCGGCAGTGCTGCGAGCAGCGCCTGGAGCGTGGTCAAGGTCGAACGATCGGCGATGCCATCGACGCGCGCGGGGCGGAAATGGCGCTGGAAAGCGGTGACCACGTCCGCGGTGATGGCGTCGTATTTTCCGTTGATCGGAATGCCGTAGCCATATCTGGCCAGCGCCTGCTGCAGATTGCGCACGTCATCGCTCGCAGCGCCAAGTTTGAGCGGTTCGCCACGCACGATCGGCGCCGGCTGAACCCAGTGGCCCACGCCCGAATTGGCCAGCGAATGCCACGGAAATTTTTCGCCCGGATCCCTCTTTCGTGAGGGGGCAACATCGGAGTGCGCGACTACGCGATGCGATGGCACCTGTCGGCGGAGCATGATTCCACGGCACAGCGTGATGACGGCGGCAATCTGGCGCAACGGAAAATCCGGATAGCCCCAGTCATGACCGGGATTCACGATTTCAATGCCGATCGAACAGGAGTTGATGTCGTCTTCGCCGGCCCAGGACGCCACACCGGCATGCCAGGCGCGCATGTTCTCCGGCACGCACTGCACGATGCGGCCGTCTTCGAGGACAATGTAGTGGGCGGAGACGTCGGTGCCGGCGGTGCAGAGCCGCGTGATCGCCCCTTCGACATCCGGCATACCCGTGTAATGGAGCACGATCATGTCCGGCAAACGACCGTTCGCCCGCTCGTTGTAGTTCAGCGAGGGGATGATATCGGAGGCGATAGAGGAATCGGGCGTGAAGCTCGTCATGGCCGCATTGGCCCTTGAAATGGGATGGAACGTTGACGCCTCGAATCATCGCCAGGCGCGAACGAACCAAATGACATACGATGACTCAAACCGGGCAGGAGAACGGCAATCGAATTTTTGAGAAACTCGGCTCGTTTACTATTTCGTTCCGACCCGCCAGCGCAACGCGGACGCCGCGCGCACCGTCGCATTTTCGGCGCTGTGTGTGCCGGAAGCATCACTGCCGCTCAGCCTCAATCTCGTCTCCGGCGGCACGCCATTGTAGCCGCTACATGAACGCTTTCTTAACGCTAACTGCCGTTACTGAACAGTTGAACAGCCGAACCGTTTTGGGGAACGGCCGATGCCCCATTGCACGCTCGAAATCCCATGGCAGCTCAACAAATTCCATCGGGAAATCAGGGAGTGCGTTTTGGAGCGCGCGCGGCTGGCAAGCATGTTTGGCAGCGCGGTTTCGCAACGAGAGGCCCGGCAAAGCCGAAGGATTTGAGGCGCAATGGGCGCGGATGCGGCCAATACCGGTACATTGATCCGGACTTTATCTGGAGTCCACAGATGAGTCCGGTTGGCCCGCGTCACATTCCCGTCCTCGGCCGCGAAGCCGTTGAGATGCTCAGCCCGCGTGAAGGCGGCATCTATGTGGACGCGACCTTTGGCGCCGGCGGCTACACAAGGGCGATCCTCAGCGTTCAGGGAACCCGAGTCATCGGCATCGATCGCGATCGCGCCGCGATCGCTGCTGGATTTGATCTCGTACATAGCTCGGCCGGCAGGCTGACGCTGGTAGAAGACCGATTTTCAAACCTCGCCGGGATTTGTTCGGCACAGGACATTAAGGGCGTGGACGGTATCGTGATGGACATCGGGGTGTCCTCGATGCAGCTCGATGAACCCGAGCGCGGATTCTCGTTTCGCCTTGGAGGTCCGCTGGACATGCGGATGAGCCATGTCGGCCCGACCGCGGCTGATGTGATCGCGAAAGCATCCGAAGCCGACCTTGCCAACATCATCTACATCTTCAGCGAAGAACGTCATTCCAGAGCGGTCGCGCGTGCCATCGCTGCCGCGCGCAAGCAAGCGCCCATCCTGACCACCCGCGCGCTGGCCGATATCGTCGCTAAAGTCGTGCGTTCGAAGCCGGGTGAAATCCATCCGGCGACGCGGACGTTTCAGGCGTTGCGGATTTTCGTCAACCAGGAACTGGACGAACTGCACTTGGCGTTGTCGGCCGCGGAGCAAGTGCTCAAGCCTGGCGGACGGCTCGCGGTCGTCTCCTTCCATTCACTTGAAGACCGCATCGTCAAAAACTTTTTGGTCGAACGCGCCAAGTCGGGCGGCGGATCGCGCCATCTGCCGGAACTCGCTCACGCGCCGCCCAGCTTCCGTATTCTGACCAGCCGCCCGCTGACGCCCGGCGCGTCCGAGATATCGGCAAACCCGCGCGCGCGGTCGGCAAAACTGCGCGTAGCCGAGCGCACGGATGCGCCTGCCCATCCCGCCGCGACATTGCCGGGTTGGCCCACCCTCGACAATGTCATGAGGGGAGGCTGAGCATGCGCATCATCCACGTCCTCGTGATCGCCGCCTTGGTGTTCGCCGCTGCTTACGTCTACCGGATCAAGATGGATTCCACGTCTCGCACCGAGCGCGTGCTGCGGCTGCATGCTGAGATTCGCGAGCAGCGCGATGCGATCGCGGTGCTGCGTGCGGAATGGGCCAAACTCGATTCGCCGCTTCGTCTCCAGGGCCTGGCCGAGCGTCACCTGCAACTCAAGCCGATCGCCGCCACCCA
>NZ_DATEPI010000053.1:0-5178 GCF_035273305.1 Bradyrhizobium sp.
GAAGTCCATCAAATCATCGTTCGCAGCAGCGGCGACTTGGATAGCGCCTTCGCGGTAATCGCAGGTTCGCGAGCGGACGCCGTCATGATCCAGGGCAGCCTCTCGGATGAGCTGACTGTCGGCCTGGCGCTAAAATACCGGCTGCCATCTCTCTCCACCCAAAAAACCGCAGTGCAGGCGGGAATCCTGATGTCATATAGCGCGGACCTGAGGGAGCGAGGCCAGGAGCTCGCGCGCTATGTAGACAAAATCCTTAAAGGTACCATCCCAGCCAATCTTCCGGTCCAGCAGCCGACTAGGTACGAGTTAGCAATCAACCTCAAGACCGCCAAGGCACTGGGCCTCACCGTGCCGCCGGCACTGCTCGCCCGCGCCGACGAGGTGGTCGAATGATGGCTTACTGCACTGCCAGTACCTTGGCGGCGTGCTGCCGATTCTGAGTTTGCCCCAAGGGGACTCAGAATAGTTAGATACGCATTGGTATGATTTGAATGATGTAAATTCGAAGAGGAGTGCTATTTGGACAATCTCAGCTTTCAGAATCCGCTTTTTACGACCTATGTGATTGCAGCTTCCGTAATGATTCTAAAAGCCGTCGCGATGTCCTGGCTGACGGTCGCACGGATGATGCAGGTAAGAGGGCGTCAATTGCCACGGCGGCGCGACGCGACCAACCGGTTTGAAGCCGATTGTTCCTGACCTTCAGTTCCAGGAAACCACAAAGCCGATCCCCCGTTTCAATCCCGCGTCGGGTCTGGCTTGCGGGAGCCGGCAAGCTTTAGCGGCTTGCGGCGCACGCGCTCCTGTCACAGCCGCAATCTTTCCTGATGGGCACCAAGACCGGACAGGTCCAGCCGCCTCTAGCCCGAGCATGCTCTGCGAATGCGCGGGCTGAAGGAAGCCGAGGACTAGTCGGAGAACACTTGATAGTATGGGAGCGACCGGCGGAGAAACCTTAGGACGTTCACCGATCTGGAGGCGGGATCATGAACCTCTATTACCTGACCATTGCCGTTATCGTGCTCGCTCTTGCGCAGGTACTAACGATACTTCTCATTATTGTTCGGGATAGAGAAATCAAGCAAGTGCGCGAACTCATCACGGAAGAGCGAATACACATCGCTGAGCTGAGGGCGTGGATAAGTGGGAGAATGCAGAGCGGCCAGTCACGAAGAATAAAAAAACCTGATCGTGAGCCAGTGCCAGAGCCAAGGTTGAAGGAGCCGCCTAAACGACCACCGGGCAATACGCAACAGGCGACCCCTGAGGCTGAAACTGAAGAAGATGCAAGTAAGCGGATGACGAAGGTCATCCGCTGGTTCAAGGAGGACGTCGACAAAGCGCGCGAGGTCGTGGCCGCGCGGCAGGGCAAACCACCGGAGAAGATGTAATAACGTGCCCCACGCAAGTCTGGTTGCGCTGAATTTACGCTGGTCGCAGTGCGGCACAACCAGTCTCAATAACGCGGCCGGACTGGTCGCTTGAGCGCGCCGGCGAGCCCGATTTGAAGTGCGGGAGACACAGGGAAGACGATGCCAAAAAAGGGAATCACGGGTCACGACGGATGGGTCGTCACGGAAGCGCTGGCCACAGCGCTGGTCGCGCTGGAACAGCTTCCGCCGAAACACCAGCCCCGCACTCATATGGAAGAAATCAGAAAGCTTCTCGCAGCCGGTGCCTTGCCTGAGACCGTGAACCTGCATCTGGCCCAGGCAAAATGCCGATTATTTCCCGACCTTGATCCCGAGGCGATCTACCGAGAGTACGGAATCGGGGACGGGGTGGGCTGAAAGCGAGGCTATGGCGGCCGGCGGCCTTCAACTTCAGCAGGCGGCAAACCAACCTTCGGGGAACGGAACGAGCGGCCAGGCCAACTGATTGTCGTTGTCGGCTTTTGCGGTTCGGTCGAAATTTCGAGGCTCGGCCAAGATGACTTCATGCGGAGCCAGCTCGACGGCCGTGCGCACTGAATCCAGCAAGCGGTCAAACTCAACTTCGCTCATCGTGCTCTCCGGGCTTCCGAGAGAGCACTGTCTCAAATGTCCTTTGTTTCCAGATTGAATCGATCGCTCAAATTTTACGGAAATCGAGGATCGCCGCTGTCTTGGTTACTAAAGGGTTAGTTTGCCCGCTCGAGCGACGCCTACAACTGTTTTTCCATCACCCACCTGCTCGTTGAGCGATTGCGGAATCCCGAGCGGAGTCACCGTTGCGATGAGCACGCGTTGGCGGCTTGCTCGCTTCGTCGCGCCAGTGTCGGACAAGCAGCGGCGGCATCAAATCCGCGCGACATAGGAACGCGGCTCGGCTTGCTGCGCTGTCTAACCGTGAATTCGTTTCACAACTCACCGAAATGAAAGGAGACGGAAATGAAAAGACTTCTCACGTCAGCGGCGGTGCTCGCGCTGCTTGCGACGCCGGTATTTGCACAATCTTCCAATTCGCAGGTTCAATCAAATCCGCAGTCCACCGCAAATTCCAGCCAAAACATCGCTGCCGCTCAGAAGATCAAACAGGATCTGCAGGCCGCAGGGTTTAGCGATGTGAAGGTTGTCGCTGAATCATTTGTGGTTCAGGCGAGATCAAAGGATGGGGATCCCGTGCTGATGACCATTGGTCCGCACGGAATGTCTGTATTTGAAGCGATGAATACTAACAGCGGGTCCAATTCGGGCACCACGACGGGTTCGTCCAGCAGCACGTCGAGCAATCCGACGCAGCAAAACAACCAGGCACATCAGAGTAACCCTGCACAGGAAAAATGATCCGGCGATTGCCGTTGGATTTGCGGGAGTGCGGCCGCCTTCCGCCACCGCAGGGAACGAAACCCGTGAACTCTTGTGTTCGGGCGACCCCGCGCCTCTCGTGCCGGCTCGAGAGCCTTTGGGCTTATGCTTCTTGAACCCGCACTCTCATCATGGCCGCGGCAATCCGCTCGACGAAACGATTCGGAGTTGGGTCTACCGGGTCTACGGCCGGGGGCGACTCGGAGCGGGCTTCATCATGAAGTTCGGCCAACTGTCGCAGGCTTGCCACCGGGGCTTCATCGATCGCGCGTTCCACCCGTTCGAGGATCTGTAACAATGCCGCCATTTCATGAGAAGTCAGGTCTGGTCGCATGATGGTGTTCCGATCGGCCTTCAGTCGAAGCAGACGGCGTACGCCGAAGTTCAAGAGCAAATGCCCATAGAGGTAAAGGGCTGGAAGGGATTTCGCTGTGAATCACGCGGACTGTGGTGCGGCCGCCACATCCGATGACAGAGCGTTTGGAACGCAAGGTAAGCAGCTACTGCTACGCCAGGGTGATTCATCGCCGGCGCGGTAGATTCGCTGCAGAAAGACGTCCGGCAAGCCGGCGCCTGAGGTTTGATCCCCGACCGGTATAGTTGTGTGCGCCCAGCGTATCACTGACGTATCCGGGGCTGATTCCGGTTCCAATTAGCGTCCTGAAATGGCGCAGGAGTTTTGCGGTAGACGCATGGAAAACATAGCTCGATCGGAGGTTGTACTTCGTCACATGGGAGATTCTCATGCGGACGTTGTTGCTCGTGATAGTCGTGTGGATGAGTCCCAGTCTTCTGTTCGTCGGCTGGCGTTTGTGGATGTCCAGACCGCTTCGTGACGTTCACTACCGCAATCGATGGTCCTACAGTCACGCGCTGGTTCGGACTCTCCGCGATCGAAACATCCACTTCCACGATCGATAGGGACGATAGCCCTTCGGCCGTTGTGCCTATGTTCGAAGCTGGCCCAACCAGGTGGGTAGGGCGGCTACGAGGTCCGTGCGCATATACATTCTTGAGCAGGACACCTGACGACGAGCGATCCGCTGCGCAAAATCAATTCAGGTCGGGTGAGGAGAAAATTCAGGTCGGGTGAGGAGAACAAGTCGCCAGCTCATAAAATGAAAATCCGGACCGTTATGCAGCCGCCTTCTGCATAAGGGCCCGGTTTGACTGTTATTGCCCGGATATTCTGTCGACTGAGACTGCCGTTTGTCCGCATTTCCAAAAGAGTAACGGACTCAAGTGCTACCCGGGTGTCATTGGTTTAGCCGAATGGCTACTTCTTTTTCTTCTTGGCTGTCTTCTTCGCCTTCTTTGCCTTCTTCGCTTTCTTTGCCATGTTACCCTCCGTAATCCCCAAAAGTTTTGCTCAATGCAAGTCGGGATTCGACAAGCATGAATTCAGAGTACACCACAATTTCAAAATTGATACTTCGCGCTTCGAACAAGGTAAACGCGCCTCACAACTCGCGCGCACAGTCGCGACGAGCGTCGCGATGCCAACCGATGTGAGTAACGACTAGGCTCGTCCATGCCTGCGTAAGGCGCTCGCGCACGGAAATGGATGAGGTGAGTGATCTCTCTCGACGAGAGGCGATGATCTCCTGGCGCCGATCCGAGATCGTTGCTCAGGAGATCATACGTGCACCGCGGTTCGCACCCGGCCTTCATTGCCGAACACTCGCAGATAGCGCTCAATTTCAGACTGAACGCCCGTCGCTTTTTCCGGATTGTCCGACAGCTTTACGGCTGGTCGTCCATCGACCGAGCTCACTTTGCAAACGATCGAGATCGGATCGAGATCCACAGAACCGTCAGGCGCACATCCCACGAAGTCGTTCGTCAGATTTGTGCCCCAGCCAAAACTAAGCCTGACCCGGCCGGCAAAATGACGGTACGTCTCTTCAATCGAATCGACGTCCATCGCGTCCGAAAACACCAGCAGCTTCTTCTTTGGGTCGCGTCCCTTTTTGGTCCACCACTTCATTATCTCTTCGCCAGCCGCGATCGGCGGCGCGCTGTCGGGCCGAAAGCCGGTCCAGTCGGCCACCCATGCGGGCGCGTCCCGAAGGAATGCCTTGGTGCCGAAGGCGTCGGGTAGGGCGATCAGCAGATTTCCCCCGTAAGTCTGCCGCCACTGATCGAGGATGAGGTACGGTGCCCAGCGAAGTTCGTCGTCGTTTTTGGCGAGCGCGGCGGCGACCATCGGCAGCTCGTGGGCATTGGTTCCGATCGCCTCCAGATCGTTGTCCATGGCCAGCAGCACATTAGAGGTACCGGTAAAGGATGGGCCTAGCCCTTCCTTGACGGCCTCGACACACCAGCGCTGCCATAGGAATCCATGACGCCGGCGCGTCCCGAAATCGGAAAGCCGGAGACCTTCCAATTTGCG
>NZ_DATEPI010000054.1:0-55896 GCF_035273305.1 Bradyrhizobium sp.
TTCCTGATCTTCGTGCTGTTCGGCTCGGTGACCTTCTCCGACATTTTCGCGCGGGCGCCCGACATCGCCAAGCAGAGCTTCCATTTCATCGGCTTCACCTGGCCGGCGCTCACCCTCGCCTGCCTGCTGCTGTTCATGGGCGCCATGGGCAAGTCGGCCCAGGTGCCGCTCCATACCTGGCTGCCGGATGCCATGGAGGGGCCGACCCCGGTCTCGGCTCTCATCCATGCAGCCACAATGGTGACGGCCGGCGTGTTCATGGTGGCGCGGCTGTCGCCGCTGTTTGAGCTGGCGCCCGACGCGCAGGCCTTCGTGATGTTCATCGGCGGCACCACAGCGTTCTTTGCGGCGACCATTGGCCTTGTCCAGAACGACATCAAACGCATCGTCGCCTATTCGACCTGCTCGCAGCTCGGCTACATGTTCGTGGCGATGGGGGCGGGGGCTTACTCGGTGGGCATGTTCCACCTGTTCACCCACGCCTTCTTCAAGGCGCTGTTGTTCCTGGGCTCAGGCTCCGTGATCTACGCGATGCATCACGAGCAGGACATTCGCAACATGGGCGGATTGAAGGACCGAATTCCGTTCACGTATGTGGTCATGGTGATCGGAACACTGGCATTGACGGGCTTTCCGCTTACCGCCGGCTATTTCTCGAAAGACGCCATTATCGAGTCCGCCTTCGCCTCCCACAATCCGCTGGCGTTCTATGGGTTCCTGATGACCGTGATCGCCGCCGGGCTGACCTCGTTCTACTCCTGGCGCCTGGTGTTCAAGACTTTCCACGGGGAGCCCCACGATCAGGCCCACTATGAGGCCGCCCACGAGGCGCCGTTGTGGATGCTCATTCCGATCGGCATTCTGGCTGCGGGATCACTGCTGGCCGGTTTTCCTTTCAAGGAGCTGTTCGCCGGCCACGGCGTGGAGGAATTCTTCCGCGAGTCGTTGAAGATGAATCCGCACATCATCGAGGGCATGCACGAGATTCCCGTGAGTATCGGCTCGTTACCCACCGTGATGATGGTACTCGGCTTCCTGGTGTCGTGGCTTTTCTATATCCGCCGGCCCTATCTACCCGTCGAACTCGCAACACAGCAGCCGCTGCTCTACCAATTCTTGCTCAACAAGTGGTATTTCGACGAACTGTACGATCTGATTTTTGTCCGTCCGACAAAATGGATCGGACGCTTCCTTTGGAAAGTTGGCGACGGCTACATCATCGATGGTTTCGGCCCCGACGGCGTATCGGCCTGGGTGCTTGATGTTACCCGTAACGTGGTGAAGTTGCAGACCGGATATCTCTATCATTACGCATTCGCCATGCTGATAGGCGTCGCCGGGCTCATCACCTGGTTCATGTTCGGCTTGGGAGGCCAGTGATGATTTCCTGGCCCATTCTCTCGGTCGTGACTTTTCTGCCGGTGGTTGGCGCGCTGATAATCTACATCAGTCGCGGTGATGACGAGGCCGTGCGGCGCAATGCGCGCTGGATAGCGCTTTGGACAACCCTGATCACATTTGCGGTGTCGTTGATCCTGGTCTGGCGCTTCGATCCGTCGCAGCCGGACTTCCAGTTCGTGGAGAAGGCACCCTGGCTCGCTAATGCCATAACCTATCACATGGGCGTGGATGGCATCTCACTTCCCTTCGTGATCCTGACCACGGCGCTGATGCCGTTCTGCGTCATCGCGAGCTGGCAATCCATCACGTTGCGCGTGCGCGAATACATGATGGCGTTCCTGCTGCTGGAAACGCTGATGGTCGGTACCTTCTCCGCGCTCGATCTCGTGTTGTTCTACCTGTTCTTTGAGGGCGGGTTGATTCCGATGTTCCTGATCATCGGAGTCTGGGGCGGGCCGCGCCGCGTCTACGCGAGCTTCAAGTTTTTCCTTTACACACTACTCGGCTCGGTTTTGATGCTCCTTGCAATCATGGCGCTGTACTGGAATGCCGGCACCACCGACATCCCGACGCTGATGCAAACCGCCGTGCCGCGGTCGCTGCAAACCTGGGCATGGCTGGCGTTCTTCGCTTCTTTCGCGGTCAAGATGCCGATGTGGCCGGTTCATACCTGGTTGCCGGACGCACATGTCGAGGCGCCGACGGCCGGCTCCGTCATTCTGGCCGCCATCCTCCTGAAAATGGGCGGCTACGGTTTCCTGCGTTTCTCATTGCCGATGTTCCCGCTTGCGTCGCATGATTTCGCGCCGCTGATTTTCTCGCTGTCGGTCATTGCCATCATCTATACCTCGCTGGTGGCGCTGATGCAGGAAGACATGAAGAAGCTGATCGCCTATTCGTCGGTGGCGCATATGGGCTTCGTCACCATGGGGATCTTCGCCGGAACGACGCAGGGCATCGCCGGCGGTGTGTTCCAGATGATCTCGCATGGCATCGTATCCGGCGCGCTCTTCCTCTGCGTCGGCATCGTTTATGACCGCATGCACACTCGCGAGATCGCCGCCTATGGCGGACTGGTCAACCGGATGCCGCTCTATGCGCTGGTTTTCATGGTCTTTACGATGGCCAATGTGGGTCTGCCCGGCACTTCCGGGTTCGTCGGCGAATTCATGACGTTGATCGGCACCTTCAAGGTTTCGATCCCGACCGCTACTTTCGCGACCACCGGCGTCATCTTGTCAGCCGCCTATGCGCTGTGGTTGTACCGCAAGGTCATTTTCGGAGCGCTGGTCAAGCCCTCGCTGGCAAGCATCAAGGATCTGACGTTTCGCGAGGGCCTGACGTTGATGCCGCTGGTTGCGCTTACTGTGCTGTTCGGGTTCTATCCGAAGCCGGTGCTCGACGTCTCGGCCGCGTCTGTCCAGCAACTTGTCAGCAACTACAACAACGCGGTGACAGCCCTGAAGGCGGCCGCGCTTCTGCAGTGAGCGTCTGGAGCGTTCAACCTGAGGTGGATACAGCCGCGTCATGAGACGCGTTGAATAAAGAGGGGAGAGCCTTGGTTCTGATGCAATCGGAAGCCGAACAGGCTCAATGTCGGGACAATACGCGATGAGCTTTGAGAGTGCAGGTTATCAGTTGCTACCCGTGCTGCCGGAGCTCGTGCTGGCTCTGGGCGCCATGGTATTGCTGATGATCGGGGCCTATCGCGGAGCTCATAGCACGCGACTGGTCACGGGCCTCGCCGTTGGCCTGTTGGTGCTGACTGGCTTTTTGGAGCTGGCCTTGCCAGCCGGCAAAGCCACCACTTTCGGCGGCAGCTTCATCCTCGACGACTTTGCTCGGTTTCTGAAGTTCCTGGCACTGATCGGCTCAGTGGCGACGCTTGTCCTTTCCGCCGAATACCTTGCGGACTCCTCACGGCGCATCTTCGAATATTCGATTCTGGTGCTGCT
Organism: Bradyrhizobium sp.; assembly: GCF_035273305.1. Classification (GTDB taxonomy): domain Bacteria; phylum Pseudomonadota; class Alphaproteobacteria; order Rhizobiales; family Xanthobacteraceae; genus Bradyrhizobium. Next base: position 3,357 of record NZ_DATEPI010000054.1, read on the forward strand.
TTCGACGCTCGGCATGATGGTGCTGATCTCGGCTGGCGACTTGATCATGCTTTACCTCGGGCTGGAGCTGATGTCGCTCGCGCTGTACGTGGTCGCAGCCAGCAATCGCGATAACATCAAATCGACCGAAGCCGGTTTGAAGTATTTCGTGCTCGGCGCGCTGTCATCCGGGATGCTGCTGTATGGCGCCTCGCTCGTCTACGGCTTCACCGGAACGGTCAGCTTTGCTGGGGTGGCCGCCGCGGTGAAAACCGGCAGCATCGGCATTGTATTCGGCCTGGTGTTTCTGCTCGCAGGCCTTTGCTTCAAGATTTCAGCAGTGCCATTCCACATGTGGACGCCTGACGTGTATGAGGGCGCTCCGACGCCAGTCACAGCATTCTTTGCATCCGCGCCAAAAGTCGCTGCGCTCGCGGTATTTACCCGGGTGGCATTGACCGCATTTCCCGGCATCGTGCCCCAGTGGCAGCAGATCGTGGTGTTTGTGGCGATTGCTTCGATGGCGCTGGGCTCGTTCGCCGCCATTGGGCAAAGGAATATCAAGCGGCTGATGGCGTACTCGTCGATCGGCCACATGGGCTTCGCGTTGGTAGGGCTCGCCGCCGGCACCGCCGAAGGCGCCCAGGGCGTGCTGGTTTATATCGCGATCTATGTGGCGATGACGCTCGGCAGCTTTGCGGTTATCCTGACCATCAAGCGCAACGGCCAGCACTTCGAAAACATCAGTGACTTCGCCGGATTGTCGCGAACCAATCCACTGCTGGCATTCTTTTTTGCGATGCTGTTATTTTCGCTGGCCGGCGTTCCGCCGCTCGCCGGTTTTTTCGCCAAGTTCTACGTATTCGTCGCGGCGATCAAAGCCGGGCTGTTCACCTTGTCGGTTGTCGGTGTGCTGACGAGCGTGGTCGGTGCTTACTATTATCTTCTCATCATCAAAGTGATGTATTTCGACGAGCCGCTTCCGAAGCTCGATCCAATACGTGTTGAGTTGCGCACTGTGCTCGGCGTCGCAGGTCTCTTCAACATCTTCTTCTTCGCCTATCCGGGGCCGTTGGTTAGCATGGCGAGTTCAGCGGCCAAGTCACTTTTCTAGGACATGATCCCAAACGTGGACCGCCGTTCCAGAGGACATCATGCCTAACCAGAACATTGGCCCGCGGAGAGATCTGGCAAAACCGGATCGCGCCTGACATGGCATTCGCTCTCGGACCTCGAGCCACATCGGCAGGTTACCGCCTTATGGCTTTCGATCAGATCGGCTCTACGAACGCGGAAGCCATGTCGCGTGCGCGCGACGGCGAGCGCGGACCGATCTGGCTGGTAACCTCAGAACAGACCGCCGGGCGCGGCCGGCGCTCTCGGCCCTGGATCGCGCCGCGCGGTAACCTTGCCAGCAGCATCCTCGAAGTCATGGACATCTCGCCCGGGTCGGCGGCGACGCTGGGTTTTGCCGCCGGGCTTGCGCTCGAGGCTGCGTTGCAAAGGGTCAGCATCGAGGCATCGCTGAGGTCAGCGGGATCGGACCGTCTCAAGTTTTCACTAAAATGGCCTAACGACGTCTTGGCAGGCAGCGAAAAGATCGCCGGCATCCTGCTCGAGGCGGAAGCTTTGGCCGACCAACGTCTCGCGGTGGTGGTGGGCATCGGCACCAACGTGGTGGCGGCCCCCGAGGGTACGCCCACCCCTGCCACCTCGCTCGCGGCAATGGGCGCACATATTGGCGCGGCGGAACTGTTCTCGGAATTGTCCGACGCTTGGTCCGAATTCCGGCAGATCTGGGACGACGGCCGGGGCTTTGGCGAGATCAGGCGCCTGTGGCTGGCGCGCGCCGCCGGACTCGGCCAGCCGGTCTCGGTTCAAATGGGTAGCTCGGCGGTCCATGGGACATTTGACAGCCTCGATGAAGCCGGCTGCATGATTGTGAGGACATCGGCAGGCAAGAGGGTCTCGATCTCGGCGGGTGATGTTTATTTCGGCTCGGCTGCCTCGACCGGGGCAGCCTGATGTCACGCCCGGACGAACTGACATTTGCGCCACTCGGCGGGGTCGGCGAGATCGGCATGAACCTGTCGATCTACGGTCTCGGCAATCGCCATCAGCGCTCCTGGCTGGCCGTCGATCTCGGTGTCTCGTTTGGCGACGAAGAGCATCTGCCGGGTATCGATCTCATTATGCCTGACATCCGTTTCCTGGAAAAAGAGCGCAGAAACCTCATGGGCCTCGTGCTGACGCACGCTCATGAAGATCATTTCGGGGCAATCATCGATCTTTGGCCCAAGTTGCAATGCCCGATCTACGCGACCAGGTTCAGCGCGGCGCTGTTCGAGGCAAAGTGCGCTTCGGAGCGCAACCCGCCGAAGATCCCGATCACCGTCGTGCCGTCAGGCGGACGCATCGATCTCGGTCCGTTCAACGTCGAATTCATTCCCGTCGCACATTCGATCCCGGAGTCACACGCGCTGGCGATCCATACCTCCGCGGGCACCGTGTTGCATACTGGGGACTGGAAGATCGATCCGACGCCGATCATCGGACCACCGACGGACGAGCGGCGCTTGCGCGAACTCGGCGATGCCGGCGTGCTGGCGCTGGTTGGCGATTCCACCAACGCCGTGCGCGAAGGTCGCTCACCGTCGGAGGCCGAGGTCGCCAAGACGATCATCGAACTGGTGAAGACGGCGAAAGGCCGGGTTGCAGTGACCACCTTTGCATCCAACGTCGCCCGAGTGCGGGCGGTGGCGGATGCAGCGCGGATTGCCGGACGCGAGGTCGTGGTGGTCGGACGCGCGATGGAGCGCGTCGTGCAAGTCGCGCGCGAAACCGGCTATCTCGACGGCGTGCAGAACTTCCGCGGCGCCGATCTCTATGGCCATTTTCCACCCGACAAGGTGTTGGCGTTGTGCACGGGGAGCCAGGGCGAACCGCGCGCCGCGCTCGCTCGAATCGCGAATGACGATCATCCGGAGGTAACGCTGAACAACGGCGACAGCGTGATCCTTTCCTCGCGCACGATCCCGGGCAACGAGAAGGCGGTAGGCGCAATCATAAACGGTCTGATAAGGCAGGGCATTAAGGTCATCACCGACCGCACCCACCTCGTGCACGTCTCCGGCCATCCCCGCCGGGAGGAGTTGCGCGACATGATTTCGTGGGTGCGCCCGCAGCTTCTGATCCCGGTTCACGGTGAAGCGCTCCATCTGTCCGAACACGCCAAGCTGGCGCGGGCAGCCGGCGTGCCGAGGACGCTGATCTGTCGCGATGGCGATCTGGTCAAACTTGGGCCCGGTGATCCCGGTATCATCGAGGAACTGCCTTCGGGACGACTATACAAGGACGGCTCAATCCTGGAGGACTCAAAATCGCGCGCCGTGGTCGAGCGCCGGCGTTTGGCCTTCGCTGGCTGCGCCTTCGTCGCGATTGCGATGACGGATAAAGGCGACTTAGCTGACGATCCCGAGGTCGAACTGGTGGGCATTCCCGAAAAAAACACTGCGGGAGCCATCATCGACGAGATCGTCTTCAAGGTGGTGGTTTCGACCGTGGAAACGTTGCCGCGTGCGCAGCGTCGCGATCCCGACGCTACCGCTGAATCGGTTCGTCGGGCTGTCCGGGCGACGATAAACGAGCACTGGGGCAAGAAGCCGCTGTGCTACGTTCACGTTCTGAGGGTATGAGAGAAGCGGGAGAAGCTTCATGCTGGGACGGCTCAATCACGTCGCGATCGCGGTCAAGGACGCCGAGAAAGCCGCCAAGATATATGGGACAGCATTTGGTGCCGATATCTCTGCCGCGGTGCCGCTGCCTGAGCACGGCGTTATCACCGTGTTCGTTACCCTTCCCAACACCAAGATCGAATTCATTCAGCCGCTGGGTGAGGCTTCGCCTATTGCCAAATTTCTTGATCGCAACGCCGATGGCGGCATCCATCACATCTGCTATGACGTGCCGGACATTATAGCGGCGCGCGATATTTTGATGAAAGAGGGCGCGCGGGTACTGGGTGATGGCAATCCCAAGATCGGCGCCCATGGCAAGCCGGTGCTATTTCTTCACCCGAAGGATTTTTCCGGCGCGCTGGTCGAAATCGAACAGGCCTGAACCTTTCATGGCGTATACGATCTCAACGGCGTTTGCGATCTACTTTGTAATCTGGTGGGTCGTGCTGTTCTTGACGCTGCCGTTCGGGGTGCGCAGCCAACACGAAGACGGCGTCGGTGCTCCAGGCACCGATCCCGGCGCGCCGATCGCGACCCAGATGGGGCGCAAACTGATCTGGACCACAATCATCTCGGCAATCATTTTTGCGCTTGCTTCGCTGGCCTATAATGCGGGACTGTTTAATATCGAGCGATTGTCAAAGCTGATGCGGATTCCGCTCTGACCGGCCGACGAGTTTACGAAGAGATTTCTCTCGCGTGGCGATGCGGGTCGGCTAGCTCTCGGTCCGGCTGATGAGGCAATCGATTTCGCTCAATAAAGTTCGCCACGCCTGATCGATTTCAGGAGACCAGTCGCTCCCAAGTATGTCGCGCAGGGTGTTAGCAATCACAGCGAAAAAATCGCTGAATAATTTGCGCGGCGTGCCGTAGGCATCATGCGACTGCACCTCGCATTCGATCATGCGGAAATTGCCGTTGCGCTCTCCGGCCAGATCCAGAATTGCGTCGATCGCAAGCGCCAGCATTGACCCTTTGACGAGATCGCCTGACTCGCGCCGGAACATCGCCTCAGTTTCCGGATGTTTGCGGAAAAGCCGGCGATAGACAGCCGGCGTCAAATCTTCACAACGTTCGGCCGCCAATTCTAAGCTGTGCTGGATCAGATTTGTTGGAGTAACCATACGCCCTGCAACAGCGGCTTGGCGATGACAAACGCCTAAAATGAAAACATCAAAAAAAAGCAGGGCGCTAGCCCTGCTCTAAAAATTGTGTCGACCCTATTTCCCCGAAAAATTAGATTTGGTTTTGATTGACAGGGCGACGCTGCTTGAGCGCGTCAGGGCTCCTCCCGAGACTTGGACCACCAGACTTAAACCTCTCGGCAAGCCTGAGGCGCTACTCGTAGACCAGTTTTTTCGGGTTGTCACCCTTTTCGGCAACGATTGTTCAAATTTCGCGCAATTTGCGTAATGATCGCGATTTCACCACCCCGAATTGCATCAGTCGCATGCGAGTTGAGCTTTCGCGGAGAACGAGCCCAAAAATATTTTGGTGATCTGGTGGCAGAACCAACCGGATTTCATGTCGCGGAATAACCTGTTCCGATTGTGCAAACACGTGGAGGGCGGGACATCGCGAAGCGGTCCAACCTCGACAGTGGTTAGTCCGCGTGATTAGCTGATACCGTTCGAAAGAGGTGGAATGATCGATGCGGCGGCGATTGCGGAATTTTCTTCCGATCGTCCTGATGGCGCTGGCAATACAAATTGTCGCGCCAGTCGCGGCCTGTTGGGCTGTTAGCATCGTTGCCTCCGATCCGCTGCATGCCGCTGTTATTTGTCATGACACTGCGGCTTCCAATTCAAACACAGACGATCACACCGGGCAGCCACGCGCCCACGACGGCTGCTGCTCCGTTTGCAGCCTTGCCCAAATGGGGACCGGCATCGCTGCGCCTGATGCCGCAGCCGCCTCACCCTATTTCCAGCAGAACCGCGTCGTTTGGCTCGCTTTCGAAGTTGTTGGCCCAAGTTCCCGACATGGCTCCCTGGCGCAGGCGCGCGGGCCGCCGCAGTGACGTGATTTTGGCGGCTCTCGACCGCTGGCATCACACGTTCACTCTCGCGGAGAATCCAAATGCCTATCCGTCATGCGCGAGTAAGCCTGTCAGGGCTTGCGGTCGCGATGCTTACCCTAAGCCAAAGCGCCGCCCACGAAATCGTCGGCAATCGGTTTTTTCCAGCCACGCTCGGCATCGATGACCCAGGTGTTAACGATGAGCTGGCGATTCCGACGATATCCAGTGCTAAGACAGGTGACGACTCTTCATTCAGGCAGCTGGATTTTTCCGGCGAATATTCCAAACGGATCACTGACGCGTTCGCGATTTCGATCGGTTCCACCTATAGCCGTTTAAACCCGCCTGGCGGACCGACCGGGATGGGCGCGAATGGATTCCAGAACCTCGAAACGGCGTTGAAGTACCGTGTCTTCAAGGACCCGGCACATGAGTTCGTGATGTCCGTCGGCCTTTCCATTGAATGGGGCGGCACGGGTGCAGCCAGCGTGGGCGCCGACCCCTTCAATACGTACACCCCGACTGTTTTTTTCGGCAAAGGACTCGGCGATCTCCCGGACACACTGTCGTGGATCCGACCGGTCGCGATCACGGGCCAAGTCGGATATGCAATTCCAGGCCGACGCTCGACGACCACGTTCGCCATCGATCCGGATAGCGGCGAACTGGCCGCCGACACTGAATTCCATCCGCGCGTCTTGAACTGGGGCGGAACGATTCAATACAGCATGCCTTACTTAAAATCCGCCGTGGTCGATCTCGGGCTGCCCGACTTCATCAATCACCTGATCCCGCTGGTCGAGGCGAATTTACAGACGCCGGTCGGAAATACGTTCACTTCGGGAACCGTAACCACCGGCACTATCAATCCCGGTGTCATTTGGGTCGGCAATACCTTTCAGGTTGGGATCGAGGCTTTGATCCCCATCAACCGTCAGAGCGGAACCAATATTGGCGTGATCGGGCAGCTACACTTTTATCTCGACGACATCGATCCGCGCGGGATCGGCAGGCCCATTTTTGGCAATGCGGTCCAACCAGCAAACCTCTTTGCAAGGAATTGATCATGCGACACTCATCGGTCCTGTGCGCTCTGGCGCTCATGCTGTTCCTCGCGACCGGCCAAGCTTCCGCGCATGCCATGCTCGATCACACCGAGCCGCGGGTCGGCAACAAGGTCGCGGCCACTCCGCATGAAGTGACGCTTTGGTTCACGCAGAAGATTGAGCCGGCTTTCAGCACCATCACCGTGACGGATGCCGCCGGCAAGCGCGTCGATACCGGCAAAACCCGTGTCAGCGGCAGCCAGATGTCCGTGTCGTTGCGGCAAGGGGGTAGCGGAACCTATCGCGTCACCTGGCGCGTGCTTTCGGTCGACTCCCACAAGACCGAAGGTAGCTTTAGCTTCCAAGTCGGCCAGTAGGCACAATCGATGGATTGGCTCGACGCCGGTCTCAACGAACCATTGATCGTGGTTCGTGCGATACATTTTGCCGCGACAGCGGTCACCACCGGCGCGCTCATTTTCCGCGCCGTGGTGCTGGAGCCTGCTTTGCGTTCGGACGAAGGGCTTTGTGCGGGCCAGAAGGGCGATAAGCTGCGGAAACAAAGCCTGTCATTGGCGTGGATCGGCCTGGGCCTCACGCTCGCTTCCGGCGCGATCTGGCTGCTGATTGAAGCGGCCTCGATGAGCGAACGACCGCTAGCGGAAGCGATGAGTTCGAGCCTGCTGCTTACGGTGTTGCAGCAAACTCAATTCGGGCAGGTCTGCGAAATTCGCCTGCTGCTTTCGGCGGTGTTGGCGGCGTGCCTTGCTTATCATCGCTTTGGCTTGGTCGATCGGCTCGCACTCGGCGCGGGCCTGGGTCTGGCAGCCGCGATCGCATGGACCGGCCACGCGGGGTCTACGCCGGGTGAACTCGGCAATCTCCACCTCACCGCCGATGCACTGCATCTGCTTGCAGCGTCGGCCTGGATCGGAGGTCTGGTGCCGCTTGTTCTCCTGCTTGCCGCTGCCGGCGGTGATCGGGCGTTCGCATGGCCGTCGCTGACCCGGAATGCGACAAAAAGGTTTTCAACGCTCGGCGTTGTCGGTGTGGCGACACTCGCGGCGACTGGGATTATCAACGCCTGGATACTCGTCGGCTCATTTCATGCCCTGCTAAGCACCGGATATGGCCGGTTGCTAACGCTGAAGCTCGGCCTGGTAGGGATCATGCTGGTCTTCGCTGCGTCCAATCGCTTCTGGTTGACGCCACGGCTGACCCGATCGTCAGGCAATGAACTGCCGGCCGAGGTTCTTCATCAACTGACGCGCAATAGCGTCATCGAGATCGCCTTGGGCTTTGGCATCTTCGCCATTGTCGGAATGCTTGGAATGATGCATCCGGCGATCCACCTTCTCTGAATTCGAGACCAACGCTTTCACAGGATCATGCAAATGAAACTACTGGCATACAGTTCGATCCGCTGCGCGCTAGCAGCTATCGCCCTGCTTTATTGTTTTTCCGCCTGGCCCGCGCGAGCTGAGGAGGTCAAGGCGGGCGATCTCGTGATCTCGCAGGCCTGGAGCCGCGCCACGCCGGGTGGCGCGAAGATTGGCGGCGGTTATCTAACCATCGAAAACAAAGGCTCTGTGCCGGATCGGCTCGTTGGAGGGTCGGCCGATGTCGCCAGTAAAGTCGAGGTTCACGAAATGAGTATGAAGGATGGCGTCATGACTATGCGCCCGCTCGAGAAGGGTGTGACGATCGAGCCCGGCAAGACCGTCAAGCTGGCACCGGGCGGCAATCACCTGATGCTGTTCGATCTCAAGAGCCCGCTCAAACAGGGCGAAAAGCTGCCGGTTACGCTTGAGTTCGAAAAAGCCGGCAAGGTCAAGATTTCGCTCGAGGTGGAGAGCGTGGGAGCACAGGGCCCAACCGCCAATTCCGATGGCAAAATGCAGATGAAGGGAATGCCTGGGCACTCCGGCAAGATGTAAGCTGGAAATCGATCGGGCAGCGACCGGGGGGTTGATCTCACCGGCTCGCTTCGGAGATGCTGTCTTGGCGAGCATTTTGCTGATCCCGGCCTTGTGTTTTTGCGGTTGATCCGCTTTCAGTGCTGACTTCCAAGCGAATCCTGAAGGCTGATCATGCGATTGTCGCGGTTTTTTCTGCCCATCCTCAAAGAGAATCCGAAAGAGGCCGAGATCGTCTCACATCGCCTGATGCTGCGCGCCGGCATGATCAGGCAGGAAGCCGCGGGCATCTACGCCTGGCTGCCATTGGGCTTGCGGGTGCTGAAGAGGATCGAGCAGATCGTCCGCGAGGAACAAAATCGGGCCGGTGCCCTCGAAGTACTAATGCCGACGCTGCAGCTGGCGGACCTGTGGCGCGAGAGCGGCCGCTATGATGCCTACGGTCCGGAAATGCTGCGCATCACCGACCGTCATAAGCGCGAGCTACTTTATGGACCGACCAACGAGGAAATGATCACCGAAATTTTCCGCGCCTACGTCAAATCGTACCGCAGCCTGCCGCTTAATCTCTACCACATTCAGTGGAAATTTCGCGACGAGCAGCGGCCGCGTTTCGGCGTCATGCGCGGTCGCGAATTCCTGATGAAGGATGCGTACTCCTTTGACATCGATGAGGCGGCTGCGCGTCGATCCTACAACAAGATGTTCGTCGCCTACTTGCGAACTTTCGCGCGGATGGGGCTGAAGGCGATCCCGATGCGCGCCGAAACCGGTCCGATCGGTGGCGATCTTAGCCATGAATTTATCGTGCTCGCGGAGACCGGCGAATCCGCGGTCTATTGCGACAGCGACGTGCTTAACCTGCCGGTGCCCGGCGAGGAGATCGATTACGACAGCGATCTCAACCCGATCATCAAGCAATGGACCTCGGTCTATGCCGCGACCGAAGACGTTCACGACAAGCCCCGCTTTGAGCACGAAGTGAGCGCAGAAAAGAAGCTGCAGACCCGTGGCATCGAGGTTGGCCAAATCTTTTACTTTGGAACCAAATATTCAGAGGCCATGAAGGCGATGGTTGCGGGTCCGGATGGTGCCGAGCTCCCGATCCATGGCGGCTCGTATGGCGTCGGCGTCTCGCGTCTCGTCGGAGCCATCATTGAGGCGTGTCATGATGAAGCTGGCATCAAATGGCCGGAGGCAGTGGCTCCGTTCAAAGCAGTTATTCTGAATTTGAAACAGGGCGCTGAGGACACCGACGCCGAGTGCGAACGGCTTTACGGAGAGCTGTCGGCCGGAGGCATCGAAGTTCTTTACGATGACACTGACCAGCGCGCTGGAGCAAAGTTCGCTGCCGCAGATTTGATTGGCGTTCCCTGGCAGATTCTGGTCGGACCGAAAGGTCTTGCCGAAGGCAAGCTCGAACTCAAGCGCCGCAGCGACGGCATGCGTGAAAATCTCAGCTCGTCGGAGATAGTGGCGCGGCTGAGTGCGTGAAGATTTATCCACTTAACTAATCTCGATATCAATCGTCGCGGCAACAATTAGCCCGAATCGTGTGAAAATCGGGCTATGGATGAATCCATGAGCGAGCCAATTCGAACCCCACCTTTCGCGCCATTCGAATGGCTGCTGTCCGGACGCTATTTACGGGCACGTCGTAAGGAAGGCTTCATCTCCGTGATCGCGGGGTTCTCGTTCCTTGGCATCATGCTCGGCGTAGCTACGCTGATCATCGTGATGGCGGTGATGAATGGCTTCCGCAAGGAACTGCTCGACAAGATTCTCGGGCTCAACGGGCACCTTCTGGTGCAGCCGCTCGAATCACCGCTGACTGACTGGAAGGATGTCGCCGAGCGCATCAGCCAGGTCGCAGGCGTCCGGCTCGCCGCTCCAGTTGTGGACGGTCAGGGTTTGGGGTCATCGCCCTTCAATGCCGCCGGCGTTTTCATTCGTGGCATCCGTTCCGACGACCTCAATAACCTTACGTCGATCGCAAAAAACATCAAACAAGGTTCGCTGGAGGGCTTCGACGAAGGGCAGGGCGTGGCGATCGGCCGTAGGCTCGCCGACCAGCTTTCGCTGCACGCCGGAGACAGCATCACGCTGGTCTCGCCGAAGGGGGCGGTCACCCCCATGGGCACGACGCCGCGGATCAAGCCCTACAAAATTGCCGCGGTGTTCGAGATCGGGATGTCCGAATATGACGCGAGTTTCGTGTTTATGCCGCTTGCTGAAGCGCAGGCCTATTTCAACCGGACCAATGACGTGACCGCGATCGAGGTCTTCACCACCAATCCCGACAAAATAGACGCGTTTAGAAAGACGGTCACCGAGGCGGCCGGAAGACCCGTGTTCCTGGTCGACTGGCGTCAGCGCAACTCAACGTTCTTCAATGCGCTTCAGGTCGAACGTAACGTGATGTTCCTGATCCTGACCATGATCGTGCTGGTCGCGGCCCTCAACATCATTTCGGGGCTGATCATGTTGGTGAAGGACAAGGGGAGCGATATAGCGATCCTGCGCACCATGGGCGCCTCGCAAGGGGCTATCATGCGGGTGTTCCTGATCACCGGAGCTTCGATCGGAGTGGTCGGCACGTTGACCGGCTTTTTTGTCGGTCTGTTGATCTGCCTCAACATCGAAAGCATCAGGCAATTCCTGTCATGGCTCACCAGCACCGAATTGTTCTCGCCGGAGCTTTATTTCCTTTCCAGGCTGCCAGCCGAAGTTGATTTCGGCGAAACAAGCGCCGTGGTGATCATGGCACTGACGCTGTCCTTCCTTGCCACGCTATATCCATCGTGGCGTGCCGCTCGCCTCGATCCTGTCGAAGCGCTCCGGTACGAGTGAGGCGGTGATGGGGCAGGGGACGGAAGATGTACCGGTCATCTATCTCCACGAGATAAAGCGGCAGTACGTGCAGGGGACGACAACGCTGACCATCCTGGAGGGCGCGAAACTTGCTCTTTGGGCCGGACAGTCCGTCGCACTGGTGGCGCCGTCCGGTGCGGGAAAATCGACGCTGCTGCATATTGCCGGCCTGCTCGAGAGTCCCGACGATGGCGAGGTGTATGTCGGCGGCGCGGCCACTTCGGGTTTGTCTGATGTAGAGCGTACCCAGATCCGCCGGACCGACATCGGTTTCGTCTATCAGTCGCATCGGTTGCTGCCGGAGTTCTCGGCGATTGAGAACGTAATGCTGCCGCAGATGATCCGAGGACTAAGACGCAGCGAGACCATCAAGCGCGCGACTGAGATCCTTGGCTACCTGGGCTTGGGAGATCGCATGAAACATCGGCCTGCAGAGCTGTCGGGCGGTGAGCAGCAGCGGGTAGCTATTGCACGTGCGGTCGCGAATGCGCCACGCGCGCTCCTGGCCGATGAGCCCACCGGAAATCTGGATCCACACACGGCCGATCACGTGTTCAGTGCGTTGATGCAGCTCGTAAAGGCGACCCATGTCGCAATGCTAATAGCAACGCACAACATGGAATTGGCAGGTCGCATGGATCGACGGGTCTCATTGGTTGACGGACACGTTGTCGAGCTGGACTAGCTCAATAAGCCGGCCGATACCCCCGGTAGGGTCGGATGGACGGCTCTTCCGCCCTCGCGACATAAGGATTGAGCGAACAGTCGGCCGAGCGCCCGGATGCCGAGGCGTTGCACTGCGCCAGTGATGCGTAACGGCATTCATAATACGCAACCGGTCCGTACACGTGCAGGCAGACCGGATATCCCGGCGCGTAGGTTTGGGCAGCAACCGGTGCGGCCACTGACATCGTTGCGATCGCCAGAATTGGCAAGGCGAGACGGCGCATCAGTACCTCCTCCAACGATTAACGGACATGATCGGACGCAGCAGCGAGATAGGGACTTGCGGCGCGAGTTGCGAGGTATCGGGAAAGTTACCACAAGTCCGGTTTTCCAAACCGTCGTGGATCAGTTTTATGGTCGCGGCGCGATGGGCTGGCATCCGGTCGTTTCCCGGCGCATTTCGCAGGACGTCCATAAACGGCGATGCCTATGGTCGCCGGCATTTCGTCGCGCCCTAAAATAACTCCCAAACGTCTCCGATCTTGCTCGCACGTTGCGCGCCCCAACAGAGACCGCGCCAGCACCATGCCCGAAATTAACTAAGAGAAAACTTTGGGGCTCATTTTTCCAGCTGACCCACCGCCCCAGCTTGACTCCTGAGAACAAAATAGGAACAATGTTCGTCATATGTTCCCGTAGCAGGAGGCCGACATGTTGAAGGTTTTCGTGGAGGAATTAGCAGCTCTGGCGTCGATAACGCTGTTCGTGGGCATGATTGCGGTCTGGGCCCAACTCATTCCCCAGCTTTGAACTGGCCCGCCATGGACGTACACCGCCTTGGGGAAAGCGCGGAGAACGAGGTGATTTGCGCGTTCCACGTGGACTCAGCGGGTCCAAGAGACCACGATAAATAGGTGAGTCGGCCTGCGTGGCGGCTTCGCTCCCTCAAGCCGGACGATCGACCCATTCAATGACCCAGAAGCCTTCGGCAGCCATGTCCAATGCCGGATTTATCCATCTTCACGTCCATTCGGCGTATTCGCTGCTGAAGGGGTCCATCAAGATCCAGAAGCTCGGCGAACTGGCCAAGGCGGACCGCCAGCCGGCCCTGGCGCTGACCGATACCGACAACATGTTCGGGGCTCTGGAATTTTCCGACAAGATGGCCGGATACGGCATCCAGCCGATCATCGGTTGCGAGCTCGCGGTCGATTTTGGCGATCAGGACCCGAACGCCCGCAGCGCTATCTCCGCGACGCCGTCCCGGATCGTGCTTCTGGCGGCGCGCGAGCGCGGCTATCGCAGCATGATGCGGCTGAATTCGCGAGCGTTCCTAGAAACGCCGGTCCATCAGGCACCTCACGTCAAGTTTGAATGGCTGCAGGACGAGGCCGAGGACGTGATCGCCCTCTCCGGAGGGCCGGATGGACCAATCTCGTTGGCGTTCAATGCCGATCAGGCCGCGCTCGCGGGCTCGCGCTGTGATCGGTTGGCCAGCCTGTTCGGCGATCGACTCTACATCGAATTGCAGCGCCATGGGATTGAGAAGGAGCGCCGCGTCGAGCCCGCGCTGATCGATCTCGCCTATTCAAAAGGTTTGCCGCTGGTTGCGACCAATGAGCCGTATTTCGCGACCGCGGACGATTACGAAGCCCACGATGCGCTGTTGTGCATCGCCGGCGGCCGTCTGATCGCGGAGACCGAGCGCGAACAACTCACGCCAGATCACCGTTTCAAGACGCGGGCGGAAATGGCGGTGTTGTTCGCCGATGTGCCGGAGGCGCTGGCGTCCACGATTGAGATCGCCGAGCGTTGCGCCTTTCGCCCTCTCACGCGCAAACCGATCTTACCGCGCTTCACGGTAGGGGCGGGAAGTGATGCGACGGACGCGGAGAACGATGAGGCGGTGGAATTGCGGCGTCAGGCCGAGGAGGGGCTCAGCAACCGGATCGCGGTTCATGGCCTCTCACAAGGTGCTTCCGAAGAAGATTATCGCGCGCGGCTCGCCTTCGAACTCGATGTCATCAGTCGCATGAACTATGCCGGCTATTTCCTGATCGTCGCCGACTTCATCAAGTGGGCGAAGGCGGAGGGCATACCGGTGGGACCGGGTCGCGGCTCCGGCGCGGGGTCGCTGGTGGCGTATGCACTTACGATCACGGATCTCGACCCGATCCGGTTCGGTCTCCTGTTCGAGCGTTTTCTCAATCCGGAACGCGTCTCGATGCCGGACTTCGATATCGACTTCTGCCAGGAACGGCGCGGCGAAGTGATCGATTACGTGCAGAAGCGCTACGGGCGCGATCAGGTGGCGCAAATCATAACCTTTGGAACGCTGCAGGCGCGAGGCGTACTCCGCGACGTCGGGCGCGTACTACAGATGCCTTACGGCCAGGTCGACAAGCTGACCAAGCTGGTGCCGCAAAATCCCGCGGCCCCTGTCACGCTCGCGGCCGCAATCGCCAGCGAGCCGAAATTGCAAGCGTTTCGAGACGAAGATGCGGTGGTGGCGCGCGCTTTCGATATTGCGCAACGCCTTGAAGGTTTAACGCGGCACGCTTCCACCCACGCCGCCGGCATTGTGATCGGAGATCGCCCGCTCAGCGAGCTCGTGCCGCTCTATCGAGATCCGAAATCGGACATGCCGGTTACCCAGTTCAATATGAAATGGGTCGAACCGGCGGGGCTCGTCAAATTCGACTTTCTCGGACTAAAAACCCTCACGGTGCTTGACGTCGCAGCGAAGCTGCTCAGCCAGCGCGGTGTCGAGGTCGACCTTGCAACGCTGCCGCTGGACGATGCGCCGAGTTACCAGATGCTGGCGCGGGGCGATGTGGTCGGTGTTTTCCAGGTGGAAAGCCAAGGCATGCGTCGCGCGCTTGTCGACATGCGGCCGGACCGCTTCGAGGACATCATCGCGCTCGTCGCGTTGTATCGGCCGGGCCCGATGGCAAACATTCCAACCTATTGCGCCCGCAAGCACCGAGATGAAGAGCCGGAATATCTGCACCCGATGCTCGAACCCATCCTGAAGGAGACCTTCGGCGTCATCATCTATCAGGAACAGGTGATGCAGATCGCACAGGTAATGGCCGGTTATTCGCTTGGAGAAGCCGACCTGTTGCGCCGCGCGATGGGCAAGAAGATCCGCTCCGAGATGGAAAAGCAACGCGTCGGGTTTGTCACCGGCTCTGTCAAGAATGGAGTGCCGAAGGGACAGGCGGAAACGATCTTCGAATTGCTCGCGAAGTTCGCCGACTACGGGTTTAACAAGAGTCATGCGGCGGCTTACGCGTTGGTGTCGTACCAGACCGCCTATATGAAGGCCCATCACCCGGTCGAATTCCTCGCCGCTTCGATGACACTCGAGCTCAATAATACCGACAAGCTGTCGGAATTTCGGGCCGAGGCCCAGCGGCTCGGCATCAAGGTCGAGGCGCCCTCGATCAATCGATCCGCAGCCACTTTCGAAGTGAGCGAGGGCACCATCTATTATGCGCTGGCCGCTCTAAAGGGCGTCGGCTCCCAAGCCGTCGAACTGATCGTCAATGCGCGCAAAGACGGAGTATTCACCTCACTGGCAGACTTCGCGGCGCGGGTGAATCCGCGTGCTATCAATAAGCGGGTGATCGAAAGCTTGGCGGCAGCCGGCGCATTTGACCCGCTTGATTCCAATCGCGCTCGCGTGTTCGCCGGGGCGGAAGCGATCCTGGCTGCTTGCCAGCGCAGCCACGAGGCTGCCAGCATCGGGCAGAACGATATGTTCGGCGGGGCGGCCGATGCGCCCACGATCATGCTGCCGCAGGTTGAGCCGTGGCTTCCCGCCGAACGACTGCGCCGAGAGTACGACGCGATCGGGTTCTTTTTGTCCGGCCATCCGCTGGACGACTACTCCACGGTGCTGAAGCGCTTGAGGGTGCAGTCCTGGGCGGAATTTTCACGTGCGGTCAAAACCGGCGCCACAGCGGGCAAGGTGGCCGCCACTGTGGTATCGCGGATGGAACGGCGGACCAAGACCGGCAACAAAATGGGCATCATGGGACTGTCCGATCCCACCGGCCATTTCGAAGCCGTGTTGTTTTCGGAGGGGCTAGCGCAATATCGCGACGTGCTGGAGCCTGGCGCGGCGGTCCTGCTGCAACTCGGAGCCGAATTGCAAGGCGAGGATGTCCGCGCCCGGGTGCTGCATGCCGAGCCGCTGGACGACGCCGCGGCAAAGACCCAAAAAGGACTGCGCATATTCCTGCGCGACACGCGCCCGCTCGAATCGATCGCCAAGCGGCTGCAGCTGCCGGAGTCAGGACAGGGCGGTGCTGCGCGCGCCCAACCGGCAAAATCGGCGACGAACGGTGGGGGCGATGGGGACGTCTCGCTGGTGATGATGCTCGATCTGGAAACCGAGGTCGAAATGAAGCTTCCGGGCCGGTTTAAGGTGTCGCCCCAGATCGCAGGCGCGATCAAGGCAGTCTCGGGAGTGGTGGACGTGCAGACGCTCTAGCTTCGACGGGCGGAAAGCCTCCAATTTGAGCCACGCCGAGCCGTTGCGGCGTGGCCATATTTCCTTGCTTCTGGCCGAAATACCGCTATATAGCGGCCCATCTCACACGGAAACATGGCTCAAAAGGCCGTCCGGTGGCAGCCGGGCCATAAGGCTCGTCTGCTCACACGTTTCCGGAGGAACCAACCGGAGAACTGAACTATGGCGCTACCCGATTTCTCTATGCGTCAGCTGCTTGAGGCTGGCGTTCATTTCGGCCATCAATCGCACCGCTGGAATCCGAAAATGGCGGATTATATTTTCGGTGCGCGCAATAACATCCACATCATCGATCTTGCCCAGACCGTGCCGCTGCTGCACCGCGCGCTCCAGGCTGTCAGCGATACCGTCGCCAAGGGTGGTCGCGTCCTATTCGTTGGCACCAAGCGGCAGGCGCAGGACGGCGTAGCGGAGGCGGCAAAGCGATCGGCGCAGTATTTCGTCAATTCGCGCTGGCTCGGCGGCACCCTGACGAACTGGAAGACGATTTCAGGTTCGATCAAGCGTCTGCGGCACCTCGATGAGGTGCTGAATTCGGGCGATGCCAACGCCTACACCAAAAAGGAGCGGCTGACGCTGCAGCGCGAGCGCGACAAGCTCGACCGTTCGCTGGGCGGCATTAAGGAAATGGGCGGACTGCCCGACATGATTTTCGTGATCGACACCAACAAGGAAGACATCGCGATCCAGGAAGCCCAGCGGCTGAACATTCCGGTCGCTGCTATCGTCGACACCAATTCCGATCCCAAGGGGATCACGTATGTCATCCCCGGCAATGACGACGCCGGCCGCGCCATCTCGCTTTATTGCGATCTGGTCGCTCGCGCTGTGATCGACGGCATCTCGCGTGCGCAGGGAGACTCCGGGATCGACGTCGGCGCTTCCGCGACTCCCGTTCGCGAGGAAATTCCGACGGCTCCGCAAGCTGCGGGTTTCCAGGGCCTCGCAGGCCCGCGGGGAGCTGCCGACGATCTCAAGAAGCTCACCGGCGTATCGGGCGCGATCGAGAAGAAGTTCAACGATCTCGGCATTTTCCACTTCTGGCAGCTGGCGGAGCTCGACCATGATGCCGCCCATCAGATCGGTGAAGAGGTCGGACTGCCGTCCCGCGCCGACGCGTGGGTCGCCCAGGCCAAGACTTTGACCGCGGAAGCGGAATAATCAAACGCGCTGGCCGGAACGATCCGGCCGCCCGGTTTTCAACTGCGTAGTTCCTGGGGTGAAGGCGGCGAGCGGCGAATGCCGCGCCGCGGTCGACCGGACAGGCAAAGGATTGCAACGATGGCAACAATCACAGCGGCGATGGTCAAGGACCTTCGCGAGACCACCGGCGTGGGCATGATGGACTGCAAGCAAGCGCTGAGCGAGAACAATGGCGACATGCAGGCGGCTATCGACTGGTTGCGCAAGAAGGGCCTATCGAAGGCCGCGAAAAAAGCCGGGCGCGTCGCTGCGGAGGGGCTGATTGGCGCCCTAACCTCAGGCAACAAGGGAGTCGTCGTTGAGGTCAATTCAGAGACCGACTTCGTTGCGCGTAACGAGCAGTTCCAGGGATTGGTCAAGATGATCGCGCAGGTGGCGCTCGCCGTCGGAGCCGATGTGGAGAAGATCAAAGCCGCAAAGGCCGGAAACGTGGCGGTTGGAACCGCGATATCCGATGCGATCGCGACGATCGGCGAGAACATGACATTGCGACGCGCGGCTTCGCTCGAGGTCGGCAAGGGTGTGGTGTCGAGCTACGTGCACAACGCGGTGATCGATGGCGCCGGCAAGATCGGCGTAATCGTGGCGCTGGAGTCGGCAGGCAAGACGGATGAATTGGCAACTCTCGGCCGTCAGCTCGCGATGCATGTTGCCGCAGCCAATCCGCTGGCGTTGGACCCAGCCGGGCTGGAGCCGGCATCGGTGAAGCGGGAAAAGGATGTGCTGGCCGACAAGTACCGTCAGCAGGGTAAACCCGAGAACGTGATCGAGAAGATCGTCGAGTCCGGTTTGAAGACCTATTACAAGGAAGTTTGCCTGCTTGAGCAGGCTTTCATCCATGATAACGCCAAATCGGTCGCCCAGGCCGTAAAGGAAGCTGAGGGCAAGATCGGTGCGGCTGTGAAGATCACCGGATTTGTGCGCTATGCTCTCGGCGAGGGAATCGAAAAGCAGGAAACCGATTTCGCGGCCGAAGTGGCGGCGGTCAGCGGCAAGAACTAACCGCCGGAGCGATGCTTCCGGCCCGTTTGCGCCGAGGCAACCCGCGCGGGGAAGGATAGCGTTTAGCAATGGCTGAGCCGCTCTATCGTCGTGTGGTCGTCAAGCTTTCCGGCGAGTACCTCGCCGGCGACCAATCGTTCGGTATCCATCAGCCCACCGTCGACCGGATCGCCGGTGATCTGGTGGCCGCCCAAAAGCTCGGTACCGAAGTGGCCGTTGTCGTCGGTGGTGGAAACATCGCCCGTGGGGTCGATGTTTCCACGCGGGGCGTGTCGCGCCCGACCGGTGACACCATGGGCATGCTGGCCACCGTGATGAACTGTCTTGCGCTCGAGGCCGCTATCGAGCGCCGGGGCACGCCGGCCCGCAGCCTCTCCGCTTTCGTCATGCCGCAGATATGCGAGCTGTTCACCCGAGGTGCGGCGCACAAATATCTGGCAGAGGGCCGGATCGTGCTGCTAGGCGGTGGAACCGGCAACCCGTTCTTCACGACCGATACGACGGCCGTCTTACGCGCAGCCGAAATCGGAGCAACCGCGGTGCTAAAGGCCACTAACGTAGACGGCGTCTATAGCGCTGACCCCAAGAAGGATTCTGGCGCCAAAAGGTTTGACCGCCTGACCCATTCACAGGCGATCGAGGGCAGCTACAAGGTGATGGATGCTACCGCCTTCGCGCTTGCCCGCGAGACCTCGCTGCCTATCATCGTGTTCTCGATCGCCGAACCGGGTTCGATCGGCGCCATCCTACGCGGCACCGGTCGTGGCACCATCGTCGCCGGCTGACCAATTGAAGCTATTGGACGACGCGCAAAGCGGTCCGGCGGTGTCGACAAGAGTTTTTCTGAGGAGAGAGCGTCATGCCCACGGGTAAGTTCGACATCAACGAATTGAAGCGCCGAATGCAAGGCGCGACCCAGGCGTTGAAACATGAACTCGGCGGGTTGCGGACCGGCCGTGCCGCAGCCTCGATGCTGGAGCCCGTTCAGGTCGATGCGTACGGCACCCACATGCCGCTCAACCAGCTTGCGACTATCAGCGTGCCCGAGCCGCGGCTTCTTTCCGTGCAGGTGTGGGACAAATCGATGGTCAAGGCGGTCGAAAAAGCGATCGTCGATTCGAATCTTGGGTTGAGTCCGGCGACCGAAGGGCAGGTGCTTCGTTTGAGAATTCCCGAACTCAACGAAGAGCGTCGCAAGGAGCTTGTGAAGGTCGCGCACAAATACGCGGAAGCAGCCAGGGTCGCGGTTCGGCATGTCCGGCGTGACGGCCTCGATACCGTCAAGAAACTGGAGAAGAATCACGAGATTTCCGAAGACGATCAGGAGCGTCTGGCCGCTGATGTGCAGAAGGCCACCGACGCCGCGATTTCGGAAGTCGATCACCTGCTCGCGGCAAAGGAAAAAGAAATCCTTACCGTCTAGTGTTTCCCCGGGAACCCCCGATGTCGAACGCCGCTGCCCCTGCCACAGAAGGACCGGATCGTGCCGCCGGACCCTTGCACGTGGCGATCATCATGGACGGGAATGGACGTTGGGCAGCGGCCCGGGGCCTGCCCCGCGCGGAAGGGCATCGGCGCGGTGTTGAGGCTTTGCGCCGGGTTGTTCGCGCAGCCAGCGAACTCGGCATTCTCTATTTGACGATATTCTCCTTCAGTTCCGAAAACTGGTCGCGCCCGGCGACCGAAATCGGAGACCTGTTCGGTCTGCTGCGCCGCTTCATCCGCAACGATCTTGCAACGTTGCATCGTGACGGAGTGAGGGTTCGCATCATCGGGCAACGCGATGGACTCGAGCCGGACATCTGCGCGCTCCTAAACGAGGCGGAAGAGCTGACCAGGAACAACGCGAGGCTTAATCTCGTCGTCGCATTTAACTATGGCTCCCGGCAGGAGATCGCTAATGCGGCGCAACGGCTCGCGCGCGAGGTGGCCGAGGGAAAACGCGATCCAGCGACGATCGACGCTGACACGCTTGGGCGGTATCTCGACGCGCCCGACATCCCCGACCCCGATCTGATCATTCGCACCAGCGGAGAGCAGCGGCTGTCCAATTTCCTGATGTGGCAGGCGGCTTACACCGAACTCGTATTCGTGCCGATTCATTGGCCTGATTTCGATAAGCCCGCGTTGGAAGACGCGATCGCCGAGTATGCTAGGCGGGAGCGCCGTTTCGGCGGTCTGGCCGCGAAAACCGGATCGTGAGCGGGGACGAGGCCACGCCCCCGGCCGCCGGCGAGCAGGCGCGACGCAATCTCCTGCTGCGCGTTGTCGCAGCGCTGGTGCTCGCACCCACAACGATCGCGCTAGCCTATGCCGGTGGATGGCTGTGGATCACCTTGGTCACCCTGGCCTCGATCGGATTGTATGTTGAATGGCTGATGATTGTCGGCGCTGGACGCGAAATGCGCGTCCTTGTCACTGGCGCAATTGCACTTGCGATCGTTGCAATCTGCCTGGCGGCTGAACGGGTCGATGCTTCGCTCCTGGCAACGGTGCTTGGCCTCGCTGCCGTTGGCTTGCTCTCCCCAAAACCGCGCGGCTGGCCTGTGGCGGGCTTCCTCTATGCTGTGGCAGCGGAAATCGCGTCGGTGCTGGTGCGGCTTGACCAAGTAGAGGGATTTGTCGCGCTCATTTTCGTGCTCTTGATCGTTTGGGTAACCGACATCGGCGGATACTTTGTCGGCCGCGGCATCGGGGGGCCAAAGCTGTGGCCTCGAGTCAGCCCCAAGAAGACTTGGGCGGGCGCGATCGGGGGCTTCGCAGCTAGCCTGGCCGTGGCTGCAGTGTTTTTTGCCTTCGATCCTCATAAGTCGGATTCTCTGCTGATGCTGAAAATGGAGCGCCTGCTGGTGTTGGCAGCAGCGCTCTCCGCCGCTTCTCAAGTTGGCGACCTTTTCGAGTCGGCCGTGAAACGGACTTTCAACGTCAAGGATTCGAGCCACCTCATTCCCGGGCATGGTGGCCTGATGGATCGGCTGGACGGCTTCGTCGCCGCGGTCGTTTTGGCTGCGATTTTCGGGTTTCTGCGGGGTGGCCCGGATGGCGTCGGCCGCGGTCTTATGGTTTGGTAAAAGGCATGAGTGCTGTTCCGTTGCGTAATAACAAGGCCGCGGCTTCCGCCGTGCGTACCGTCACCGTCCTCGGCGCCACCGGGTCGATCGGCGACAGCACCATGGATCTGCTGAGGGCATCACCCGACCGTTATCAGGTCGAGGCTTTGACCGGTCACACCAACGTGCAGGGTTTGGCCAGCCTCGCCAGGGAATTCGGCGCGCGATTTGCGGCGATTGCTGATCCCGCTCGCCTCGGCGAGCTAAAGGATGCGCTGGCCGGCACGCGCACCGAATGCGGCGCGGGCGAAAGTGCCATCATCGATGCGGCAGCACGTCCTTCCGATTGGGTCATGGCGGCCGTCAGTGGCGCGGCGGGGTTGAAGCCCGCGCTCGCAGCGGTGGATCGTGGCGCTACCGTTGCGCTTGCCAACAAGGAATGCCTGGTCTGTGCGGGCGAGTTCTTCATGCAGCGGGCCGCTGCCGCAGGAGCCTGCATCTTGCCGGCGGATTCCGAACACAACGCGTTGTTTCAAGCGCTCGGCTCCGGAAATCGCGAAGAATTGGTCAGGGTCATCATCACCGCATCGGGCGGACCATTCCGCACATGGGCCAGCAATGAGATCGAGCAGGCGACCTTAGCGCAGGCCCTGAAGCACCCGAACTGGAGCATGGGACAGAAGATCACCATCGATTCCGCATCGATGATGAACAAGGGGCTTGAGGTGATCGAAGCTTCCTATCTGTTCGCGCTTACCCCAGATGAAATCGACGTGCTCGTCCATCCGCAATCGATCGTACACGGCATGGTCGAATTCTCGGATCGTTCGGTGGTGGCGCAATTGGGCGCGCCGGATATGCGCACTCCGATCGCGCATTGTCTCGGATGGCCGGATCGAATCGTCGGGCCAGCAGCCAAGCTCGATCTCGCCCAAATTGGACAGTTGACATTTGAGGCGCCGGATTTCGGCCGCTTCCCGGCGCTGCGCCTGGCGTATGATGCATTGCGCAGCGGACGGGGGACCACGACAGTCTATAATGCCGCCAACGAAGTCGCCGTGGCGGCCTTCATAGCCGGCAAGATCAAGTTCGGTGCCATCGCTCGCCTCGTTGAGGCGACCATGGAGGACTGGATTCGCTCGGGCAATCGTGCGCCACTGACGTCGGCTGATGACGCCATCACAATTGACCATACGGCGCGAAATAAGGCTGCCACCCTCTTGCCTCAAATAGCCTTAAAGGCATCTTAGAAGGCTGGGGAACGGGGCCTGCGGCCTTGGTTGAGGGGAACTGGATGTCTGAGTTTTTCGTGCATGGTTTCAATACGTTGGGTCATGGACTCATCGGTTACATCATTCCCTTCCTGTTCGTGCTTACGATTGTCGTCTTCTTCCACGAACTGGGTCACTTTCTGGTGGCCCGTTGGGCCGGCGTTAAGGTCTTAACTTTCTCGCTCGGGTTCGGACCCGAACTTGCCGGCTTCAACGACCGTCACGGCACCCGCTGGAAGATCTCTGCCGTTCCCCTCGGGGGCTACGTCAAATTCTTCGGAGATGAAAGCGAGGCTTCAACGCCGTCGTCCGAAGCGCTTGCCAACATGACGGAAGAAGAGCGCAGGGACAGTTTTCACCACAAGAAGGTTGGACCGCGGGCAGCAATCGTGGCCGCTGGTCCGATCGCCAATTTTCTTCTGGCGATCGTGATCTTCACCTGCCTGTTCACGTTTCTGGGTAAGCCCAGCACGACCGCGCGGGTCGACCAAGTGGAAGCCGGCAGTCCCGCCGCAGCAGCCGGGTTCCAGACCGGTGATGTGGTCGTTGCCATTGACGGCACGAAAATCGATAGTTTCTCGGACATGCAGCGAATTGTCGGAGTTCGCGCCGGCGAGCAGCTAACGTTCACGGTCAAGCGCGGTGATTCGACTGTGCAATTGCACGGTACGCCGCAGCTCAAGGAGGTGAAGGACCCCTTCGGAAACATGCATCGGCTTGGCGTGCTGGGCATCACCCGCAAGACCACAGCCGGCGACGTGACGACCGAGCGTGTTGACCCCGCAACCGCGGCGTGGCTCGGCGTCAAGGAAACCTGGTTCGTGATCGACCGTACGCTGTCCTATATCGGCGGCGTCTTTACCGGGCGCGAAGCAGCCGACCAGGTCGGCGGCCCTCTTCGGATCGCACAGATTTCAGGTCAGGTCGCCACGATCGGTGTTGCAGCCTTGGTCCATCTCGCGGCCGTGCTTTCGATCTCGATTGGACTCTTGAACCTGTTTCCCGTGCCGCTGCTCGATGGTGGTCATCTTTTGTTCTACGCCGTCGAGGCGGTGCGCGGACGTCCGCTTTCCGAGAGGGCCCAGGAGATGGGATTTCGAATCGGGCTGGCTCTCGTGCTGATGCTGATGGTGTTTGCCACCTACAATGACATCCTGCATCTGGCGGCATCCTGAAGCGGCTTTTTTGTGACGTGGCGAATAGGCAACGTCTTGGAATGAAAATGAAATTGCCCTGCAATCGGATGTTTGCCGCTCCGGCAAATTTGGTACAAGCAGGGCAATCGATGGGAATCTGCCGGTTCGTGGGGATTCGGGCCGGCCAGGAATGACAAGGGCGCGTTGCGCATGAATGTTGGAATGCGAGTGCGCGGGGGCTTGTTCGCCGCCCTGATCGTTTGCGCTATGCCGGTCGCCGCCACTCTGGCCGCTATGCTTGTCGCGTCGAGCGCCGTCGCCCAGAACGTGGCCTCGATTCAGGTAGAAGGTAATCGGCGGGTCGAAGTTGAGACGATCCGGTCGTACTTCAAGCCGGGCCCCGGCGGCCGTCTGGATAAGGCTCAAATCGACGACGGTTTGAAGGCGCTGATCGAGACCGGCTTGTTCCAGGACGTCAAAATCAGTCAATCGGGCGGCCATTTACTGGTAACGGTGGTCGAAAACCCGGTGATTGGCCGGGTGGCCTTCGAAGGCAACAAGAAGGTCAAGGACGAGCAACTTTCGGCCGAAATTCAATCCAAGCCGCGTGGCACGTTGTCGCGCCCAATGGTGCAGTCCGATGCCCAGCGCATCGCCGAAATCTATCGCCACTCAGGGCGCTATGACGTGCGTGTCGATCCCGAAATCATCGAGCAGCCCAATAACCGCGTCGACCTGGTTTTCACCATTACTGAGGGCGCAAAGACCGGCGTGAAATCGGTCGATTTCGTCGGCAACAACGCTTATTCGTCGTACCGGCTCAAGGACGTCATCAAGACGCACGAATGGAACCTGCTTAGCTTTCTTGGTGGCGGCGACGTTTACGATCCGGATCGCGTTGAAGCCGACAGGGATTTGATTCGGCGCTTTTATTTGAAGCACGGCTTTGCCGATGTGCAGGTCGTGGCCGCGCTGACGGAATACGACCCCGAGCGCAAAGGTTTCCTGGTCACGTTCAAGATCGAGGAAGGCCAGCAATATCGTGTGGCATCGGTCAATTTTGTCTCGAGCATTCCGACGCTCGACGCTAATGGGCTTCGTGGTTTCTCACGCGTTTCTGTCGGCGCGCTTTACAATGCTGAAGCGCTGGAGAAATCGGTCGAGGAAATGCAGATCGAAGCTTCGCGCCGAGGCTACGCCTTTGCTATCGTGCACCCGCGCGGCGATCGCAATTTCGAGAATCATACCGTCTCGATCACCTATGCCATCGATGAGGGCCCGCGGACCTATATTGAGCGCATCAATGTGCGCGGCAATACCCGGACGCGTGACTACGTGATCCGCCGTGAATTCGATATTTCGGAGGGCGACGCGTACAACCGCGCGCTCGTCGATCGCGCCGAGCGCCGACTGAAGAATCTCGACTTCTTCAAGACCGTGAAAATTACGACCGAGCCGGGCTCATCGAGCGATCGCGTGGTTCTCGTAGTCGATCTCGAGGAGAAATCGACCGGTGACTTCTCGGTGTCCGGCGGCTACTCGACGACCGATGGCGCGCTCGCCGAGGTCAGTATTTCCGAGCGCAACTTTCTGGGTCGTGGCCTGTTTGCCAAGGCGTCGGTGACCTATGGCCAGTACGCGCGCGGCTATTCGCTCTCATTTGTCGAGCCGTACCTGCTGGACTACCGCGTGGCGCTTGGGCTCGACCTGTTCCAGCGGCAACAGCTTCCGAACAGCTACATCTCGTATGGCACGTCGACCCTTGGATTCAGTCCGCGGTTGGGGTTCGCGTTGCGCGAAGATCTTTCGCTGCAGGTCAGGTACTCGATTTACCAGCAGAAGCTGTCGCTGCCGAGCTACCTGGCCAATTGTAACAACAGCACGTCCAACAACTCGTTACTGGCCTTCAATCCGAGCCCGGCTTTTGCCAACGCCAACGGCATCGATCTGAGTTCGACCGGCGGCTTGGGCTGCTATGTAGATGGAGAAGCCTCGCTCCCGGTCCGCAAGGAACTCGCAGGCGGCAGCACGCTGACCTCGTCGGTGGGTTATTCGCTGAGCTACAACACGCTTGATAACAACAAGAACCCGACCGACGGCCTCCTGGTGGACTTCAAGCAGGACTTCGCCGGCGTCGGCGGCGACGTGAGCTATCTGAAGAGTGCGATCGACGCGAAATACTACACGCCGCTGGTCGCCGATATTGTCGGACTGATCCATGTTCAGAGCGGCATTCTCAACAAGGTCGGCAGCAACGAACTGCGCATGCTCGATCACTTCCAGATGGGGCCGAATCTGGTGAGGGGCTTTGCCCCCAACGGTATCGGACCGCGCGATATCAACCCGTTCGGAACCCGCGATGCGATCGGCGGCACAAAATATTGGGGTGCGTCGATGGAATTGCAGATGCCGTTCTGGTTCTTGCCGAAGGAAGTAGGCCTCAAGGGCGCGGTGTATGCCGATGCGGGCGGACTCTATGATTATCAGGGGCCGACAACATGGGCTTTCACCAACGAAGTCACGACGCCGGCTAATTCCAATTGCGCGAAGCCGTCGCTGCCGGGGGCGATACCTGTGTCGGCCGGCACCTGCACGGGATTGATTTACGACAACGGCAACACGGTTCGTACCTCCGTGGGTGTCGGCCTGATCTGGACATCGCCGTTTGGTCCATTGCGGTTCGACTATGCCATCCCGATCACCAAGGGGCCGTTTGATCGCGTGCAGGAATTCAAGTTTGGCGGCGGGACATCGTTCTGATTTCGATCACCGGCCGGACCGCGACGGGTGGAATGGCGCAGCCGACATTCTTCGAACAACCACCTTCGTCGACGCTGGCTGAAATCGCCGCGTTCACGCAGGCGCATCTGGTCGATGCGTCCCGCGCTGGTCAGCAGGTCAGGGGCTTGGCTTCACTCGATGAAGCCGGGCCGATGCATTTGACGTTTTACGACAATCTCAAATACGCCAAGCAATTGGCTTCGACCAAGGCAGGCGCGTGCCTGGTAAGCGCTCGGTTCGAGGCGCAGGTCCCGCCCCATGTCGCAGTCCTGCGCGCCGCCCAGCCATTTCGCGAGTTTGTGACGGTCGCCCGGGAGTTTTACAGCAGCGCGCTTCGCCCGCAATCGTGGTTCGGCACTGACAGCATCGCGCCTTCCGCGATCATCGACCCCAGCGCGGATCTCGAAGATGGGGTCATCATCGATCCGCTGGCCGTCATCGGTCCGAACGTCGAAATTGGCACGGGAACGGTGATCGGAGCGGGGGCTGTCATCGGAGCCAACGTCAGGATCGGCAGGGATTGCAACGTCGGTGCGCGCACGGCCATCCAATTTGCGTTGATTGGCAATAACGTGCTGATCCATCCTGGCTGCAGCATCGGCCAGGACGGCTACGGCTTCATCTTCTTTGGGCCGGAAGGGCACTTGAAGGTGCCGCAAGCAGGACGGGTTCTGATTCAGAACGATGTGGAGATAGGCGCGGGGACCACAATCGATCGCGGCAGTCTGCGGGACACCGTCATCGGCGAAGGCACGAAAATCGACAATCAGGTTCAGATCGGCCACAATGTGACCATTGGCCGACACTGCTTGCTGGCGGCTCAGATAGGCTTGGCGGGTAGCCTGACGATTGGGGACAACGTGGCGCTGGGAGCCAAGGTGGGCATCAACAATCACCTTCACATTGGTGACGGGGCACAGGTCACGGCGATGAGCGCCGTCAAGGATGACATTCCGGCAGGCGGCCGATGGGGCGGCCATTTTGCCAAGCCGACCAAGCAGTGGTTCCGGGAAATCGTTGCCTTGGAGCGCCTGGTGCGCGATAGCTCCGCCGATCCAAAGGGCGAGGGGCGCGAATAATGGGGGATCCATCAGTCAGATTCGAGCTCGTGGATATCAATGAGATCCTCAAGACGCTCCCGCACCGTTATCCGATGTTGTTGATTGATCGGGTGATCAACATTCGGACCGATTACAGCGGCATCGGCATCAAGAACGTCACCTTTAACGAGCCTCCCTTTCTCGGCCATTTTCCCGACCGGCCGGTTTATCCCGGTGTGATGATGATCGAAGCCATGGCACAAACGGCCGGCGTGATCGGAATCAAATCGGTTGAAGGGACTCAGAAGCCACGCGCGGTATATTTTCTCACCATTGATAAATGCAAATTCCGCAAGCCGGTGATGCCCGGCGATTCCATCGAATATCACATGCGCAGCATCGGAAGACGAAAGGCCATGTGGTGGTTTCACGGCGATGCCAGGGTGAACGGCACCACGGTGGCCGAGGCCGATGTCGGCGCGATGCTGACGGACTGAGCCTGCGTGCTGGCGCACCGCTCGTGCGTCGCTGCTGAGGTGTCGCCCGTGCGCAACCCGTTCCATCTGCGAGCCCGCCCCTTCGCCGCTAACCTGTTATCCGCGATCACCATAGGCTCGTGCCAACGGGCCGAAACAGCGCGTAACCATACGTCACTAGACACTGCCCGGATGCCGCGCTAACCACCGCAACCTATGCAAATTAACTTGCGATGGCGGCAAATAACGGACCGATGAGCAGTATCGATTCCACCGCGCGCGTCGAAGACGGCGCTGTCATCGGCGAGGGCACCTCCATCGGTCCCTACTGCTTGATCGGCCCCCACGTCGTCATCGGCGACAACTGCCGGCTCGTGGCGCATGTGCATGTCACGGCTCAGACCACGATCGGCAATGACTGCACGATTTACCCGTTCGTCTCGCTCGGCACGCCTCCGCAATCGCTGAGCTATCGCGGCGAACTCACCAGGCTGCGGATCGGTCAGGGCTGCACGTTGCGAGAGCAGGTCACGATGAACGCCGGCAGCGTGGCCGGCGGCGGCATAACCAGCGTTGGCGATCGCGGCTACTTCATGAACTGCAGTCATGTTGGGCACGACTGCATCGTGGGCAACGATGTCGTGTTTGCGACCTCGGCCACGTTGGGCGGCCATAGCGAGATCGGCGACTTTGCTTTTATCGGCGGTCTGTCCGCCGTGCATCAGTTTACCCGGGTGGGTTCGCAAGTGATGGTCGGCGGGCTTAGTGGCGTGCGTAGCGACGTTATTCCGTATGCGCTCGCGAGCGGCCACTATGCGGCACTCACCGGCCTCAACATGGTTGGGATGAAGCGTCGAAAATTCACCCGCGAGCGATTGGCTGCTGTTCGATCGTTTTACCAGGAATTATTCCACGGGCCCGGCGTGTTCGTCGAACGCCTCGAGAAAGTCCGGCCGTCGGGCCTGACTGACCCGGCGATTGCGGAGATCCTGAATTTTATCGATGCCGGCAAAAACCGCGAGCTGTGTCAGCCGATCAAAGACGGGAGAAAGTCTCGATGATGAAACGCTCGGCCAAGGCATGACAGGCGCGGTTGCATCATCGCCGATTGGCGTGATCGCAGCCGGCGGAGTGATGCCCTTCGCGGTCGCGGATTCGCTCGTTGCGCGCGGCCTCGATCCGGTCTTGTTTGCTCTCAAGGGCGCCTGCGATCCCTTAGCTGTGGAACGCTTTCGCCATCATTGGATATCTGTCGGTCAGCTCGGTAGAGCCGTAAGGCTGTTTCGAGCCGAGAACTGCCGCGAGCTGGTTTTTATCGGAACGCTGGTTCGCCCTGCGCTCTCAGAAATCAGACTCGATTGGGCGACGCTGCGCGCAGCCGGCCGGCTATGGGCGGCTTTCCGCGGTGGCGACGATCATCTGCTCTCCGGGATCGGTCGCATTCTCGAGCAGGACGGCTTCCGAATGGTAGGTGTCAAGGACGTTGCGCCGGACCTTCTGATGCCCGAGGGATGTCTCACGCATAAGGCGCCTGATCAATATGCCCTTACGGACATTGCCAAGGCACGCGACGTGCTGCGGGCGCTGAGCCCTTTCGATATCGGTCAAGCCGTGGTGGTCATCGATGGCCACGTGGTCGGAATGGAGGATATCGAAGGCACCGATGGCTTGCTAGCGCGCGTCGCGCGACTACGCGAGGAAGGTCGCATTCGCGCCGGGAGCGCGCGTGGCGTGCTGGTGAAGGCGCCGAAGAGCGGTCAGGACTTGCGTTTCGATCTTCCCACCATAGGACCGCGAACCGTCGAAGGCGCACATGCGGCCGGCCTTGCCGGCATTGCGATCGTCTCGGCCAACACGATCGCCGTCGAACCGCAAGTCATGATTGATGCCGCCGATAAGGCCGGGCTTTTCATAACCGGGTTGCCCGCGTGATGCAGGCGCGCGCCACCGCCCCCATCGCTCGAACCATCTTCGTTGTCGCGACTGAGGCGTCCGGCGATCGGCTTGGTGCCAACCTGATGAAGGTCTTGCGCCAGCGCCTCGGCGACGCCGTACGGTTTGAAGGCGTCGGCGGCCAATCGATGGCCCGCGAAGGCCTGGTCTCGCTGTTTCCAATCGAAGAACTGTCGATCATCGGAGTTTCGGCGGTGGTGAAGCACTTGCCGAAAATCCTGCGGCTGATCCGGACGACTGCCGATGCTGTTGTGGAGGCCTCACCGGATATCCTTGTGATCGTCGACAGTCCCGATTTTACGCATCGGGTGGCCAGACGCGTTCGGGCTCAGGATCCATCCATCCCGATCATCGATTACGTGGCCCCCTCAGTGTGGGCATGGCGTCCCGGCCGCGCGTCCGCGATGCGGTCCTATGTCGATCACGTGCTCGCGTTGCTGCCGTTCGAACCCGACGAATACCGCAGGTTGGGCGGCCCGCCATGTAGTTACGTCGGGCATCCCCTGACCGAGCAGGTCACCGTTCTGCGGCCCGGTATCGAGGAGCAAAAGCGTAGAGAGGAGACGCCCCCGGTCCTCCTGGTGCTGCCTGGAAGCCGCCGCAGCGAGATCAGGCACCACATGGCCGTATTCGGGGAGGCGCTCGGGCGCCTGAAGGCCGAAGGCGTCGCGTTTGAACTGATCCTCCCCACCATGCCGCATTTGCAGGACGCGGTTGACGCAGCCCTGACCAACTGGCCGCTACAGCCACGCGTGGTAACAGGCGAGCACGAAAAGCGAGCTGCGTTCCGGATCGCTCGCGCGGCGCTCGCCAAGTCGGGGACAGTGACGCTGGAGCTTGCCATTGCCGGCGTACCGATGGTTGCCGGCTATCGGACAGGTGGGCTCGAAGCCTCGATCATCCGACGTTTGATCAATGTCAAATCGGTCATCCTGGCGAACCTGGTGGTTGGTGAAAATGTCGTTCCGGAATATCTGCAGCAGGATTGCACGCCGGAGAAATTGTTCCGCGCACTGCTTGATGTGCTTGCCGACACTCCCTTGCGCCGCCGTCAGCTCGAGGCGTTCGCGAAGATCGACACGATCATGTCGACGGGCAATCAACCGCCCAGTCTGCGCGCTGCCGAGATCGTGCTGGAAGCAATGCGGAAATCGCGACGTTCCGCTTAGAGCGTTTTCGAGCGAAGTGGACGCCGGTTCCCGTCAACAAAACGCGCCAGAACAATAAACCAGGCGATCAACGATCGAACTGACCGCAAACAGGACGTTCCATACCGAACGCCGGTGCCACCGCATTCGCTCACTTGCGCATTGCGATATCGACATAATCCCGGCGTGTCACACCGGTGTAGAGCTGGCGCGGACGGCCGATCTTCTGGTGCGGGTCCTCGATCATTTCACTCCACTGGCTGATCCAGCCAACAGTGCGCGCCACGGCGAAAAGCACGGTGAACATCGACGTGGGGAAGCCCATCGCCTTCAGGGTAATGCCGGAATAGAAGTCGACATTCGGATAAAGCTTGCGATCGATGAAATATTCATCGTGCAACGCGATTTTCTCCAGCTCCATCGCGACCTTCAACATCGGATCGTCGCCATGGCCCGTTTCCGCCAGTACCGCATGACACATCTTCTGCATGATCTTGGCGCGCGGATCGTAGTTCTTGTAAACGCGATGACCAAAGCCCATCAGGCGGACTTCGCTGTTCTTGTCCTTCACTCGCCGAATAAAGTCGGGAATCTTGTCTACCGTGCCGATGTCAGCCAGCATCGCCAGTGCCGCTTCGTTGGCGCCACCATGGGCCGGTCCCCACAGGCAGGCTATGCCGGCGGCGATGCAGGCAAACGGATTGGCACCGGAGGAGCCCGCAATGCGGACCGTTGAGGTCGAGGCGTTTTGCTCGTGATCGGCGTGCAGGATGAAGATCTTGTCGAGCGCATCCGCCAGGACCGGATTGATCTTGTATTCCTCGCAGGGCACCGCGAAGCACATGTGCAAGAAGTTTTCGGCGAAGGTCAGCGAGTTCTTTGGATACATGAACGGCTGACCGATGGTGTATTTGAACGCCATCGCCGCCAGTGTCGGGATCTTGGCAATCATGCGCATCGACGCGATCATGCGCTGCTGCGGATCGTTGATGTCGGTTGAATCGTGATAGAAGGCCGCCAGCGCGCCGACCGCCGCGACCATGATGGCCATCGGATGGGCATCGCGGCGAAAGCCCTGGAAGAAGCGCGCCATCTGCTCGTGAACCATGGTGTGATGGATCACGCGATTGTCGAAATCGGCCTTTTGCGCCTTGTTCGGCAGTTCACCGTAGAGCAGCAGGTAGCAGGTTTCGAGGAAGTCGCCCTTTTCGGCTAGCTGCTCGATCGGGTAGCCGCGATATTCCAGCACGCCGGCATCGCCGTCGATATACGTAATCCTGGATTGGCAGCTCCCGGTGGAGGTGAAGCCGGGATCATAGGTAAACATTCCGGACTGGGCGTAGAGCTTGGCGATGTCGATCACATCCGGCCCAACGGTGCCGCTCAAAATCGGGAAATCGTAGGTCTTGTTACCAACCGTTAAAGTTGCGATTTTGCTGTTGGAGGTCGCGTCCATCGTGAAGTCCCCGATCGTTGCAAAGGCGGCCGCGTGCGCCATGACGACTGGCATGGCGCGGGAAGCCGGGGATTGGAAAAGCACTTTTTAAATGGGTATCTTATTGCTGTTTGCACTGCAAGATGGCCATGGCTGGCTTGCAATAAGCCCTTATGCGGAGGCCTGATCGGCAAGCCGCGCCAGGCATTCTTCCCGACCCAGCACAGTCAGAACGTCGAAGATACCGGGAGACGTCGTCCGTCCCGTCAGGGCCGCACGGAGCGGCTGGGCCACTGCCCCGAGCTTGAGGTTGTTGCCCTCGGCGAACGCGCGCACCGCCGCTTCGGTGCTCTCCGCGGTCCAAGGCGCTACGGCCTCCAGCGTCCCGCGGAGCCGCCCGATCAGTTCACGATTTTCGGGCGTCAGCAGGGCGGCCGCCTTCGCCTCCAACTCGAGCGGCCGATCGGCGAAAATAAAATAGGCGCCGTCGATCAACTCGATCAGCGTTTTGGCGCGTTCCTTCAGGCTCGGCATCGCCTTCAGCAACTGCGCCCGCGTCGTATCGTTGATCTTGGATTTAATGTTGGAGGCACCGGGCACATAGTCCAGCACGCCCTCAAACATCGTGACCAGCGATTGATCGTCGCAGTGCCGGATGTAGTGCCCGTTGAGGCTTTCGAGCTTAGCGAAATCGAACCGGGCGGCTGAACGACCGACGCCTGGTAGATCGAAAGCCGCGATCATTTCCTCGGTTGAAAATATTTCCTGGTCCCCGTGGCTCCACCCGAGCCGTACCAGGTAATTGCGCAAGGCCGCCGGCAGATATCCCATTGCGCGGTAGGCATCCACGCCAAGGGCCCCGTGCCGCTTCGAGAGCTTCGAGCCGTCCGGCCCGTGGATCAACGGGATGTGAGACATGTTGGGTACCGCCCAACCGAGTGCATCATAGATTTGTTTTTGGCGCGCGGCATTGATCAGATGGTCGTCGCCGCGGATGACGTGGGTGACGCCCATATCATGGTCATCAACCACGACCGCCAGCATGTATGTCGGATTGCCATCGCCACGCAGCAGAACGAGATCGTCGAGGTTCTCGTTTTGCCAGACCACGCGGCCCTGAACCTGATCCTCGATCACAGTTTCGCCGGTCTGGGGCGCTCTCAGCCTGATCGTCGGTTTCATGTCCGCTGGCGCTTCGGAGGGATCGCGATCACGCCACATGCCGTCATACAGGCGTGTGCGGCCTTCCGCTCGCGCTTTTTCCCGCATTGCCGTGAGCTGCTCGGAGGTCGCGTAACAGTGATACGCTTTGCCGCTGGCCAGTAACTGCTCGGCAATCTCGCGATGGCGTGCGGCCCGGCTGAATTGATAAATAACCTCTCCATCCCAATCGAGCCCGAGCCATTTCAAGCCGTCCAGGATCGCTGCGATGGCAGGTTCGGTCGATCGCTCTCGATCGGTATCCTCGATCCGCAGCAGCATTTTGCCGCCGCGCCCGCGTGCGTAAAGCCAGTTGAATAGCGCCGTGCGGGCTCCCCCGATGTGCAGGAAGCCGGTGGGGGAAGGAGCAAAACGCGTGACGACGGAATCAGCCATTTACAAGAGCGGGTTGCGAGCAATAGGGGCATGCGGCGGGCGCGGTGGTGTATAGCAGGAACGGGACATAACTAAAGCCTTCCTTCGAGCAGGCGGATTTGGCAGAAACTCCGTTGACTCCCGAACAGGAAACAGGAATGACAGCAGAAGCGGTGCCGGCAGAGACGGGACGCGATTTTATTCGCGACATCGTCCAGGCCGATCTTGATGCCAAGCGATACAGTCGGGTCGTGACACGGTTCCCCCCGGAGCCGAACGGTTACCTGCATATCGGCCACGCCAAATCGATCGCGCTTAATTTCGGGATTGCACAGGAGTTCTCGGGTCGGTGCCACCTTCGGTTCGACGATACCAACCCGACCAGGGAAGAGCAGGAGTACATCGATTCGATTCAGTCCGATGTGCATTGGCTCGGCTACGACTGGGGAGACGATCTGTTCTACGCCTCCGACTATTTTGAACAGCTCTACGCGTGGGCGGAGGGGCTGATCCGCGGCGGCTTCGCTTACGTCGACGACCAATCGCAGGAGGAAATCCGAATTCGGCGAGGCACGCTGACCGAACCGGGCCAGAACAGTCCGTTCCGCGAGCGGAGCGTAGAGGAGAACCTCGATCTGTTCAGGCGGATGAAGGCGGGCGAATTTGCAAATGGCGCCCGCGTGCTGCGCGCCAAAATCGACATGTCATCCGGAAATATCAATCTGCGCGATCCCGTGTTGTATCGCATCCTGCATGCCACGCATCCACGCACCGGGGACAAATGGTCGATCTATCCGAGCTACGACTATGCGCACGGTCAGTCGGACGCCATCGAGGGCGTTACGCACTCGATCTGCACGCTGGAATTCGAGGATCACCGGCCGTTATACGAATGGCTGCTCGACAAGTTGCCAGTGCCCTCGAAGCCGCATCAGTATGAATTCGCGCGCCTGAACTTGAGCTACACGCTGTTGTCGAAGCGGGTGTTGACCGAGCTCGTCCGCGGCGGCCACGTCGCCGGTTGGGACGATCCACGGATGCCCACGATCGCCGGTTTGAAGCGTCGTGGCGTGCAGGCGGCGGCAATTCGGGAATTCGTCAAGCGCATCGGGGTAGCCAAAGCCAACAGCGTGGTTGATGTCGGGATGCTGGAATTCTGCATCCGTGAAATTCTCAACAAAACGGCGCAGCGGCGGATGGCGGTTCTGCGGCCGCTGAAAATAGTCATTGAGAATTATCCCGAAGGCAAAGCCGAAGACATCGAAGCAGTCAACCATCCGGACGATCCGGCTTCGGGGACGCGTCGTATCGCGTTCGGTCGGGAGCTTTACATCGAGCGCGACGACTTTATGGAAAATCCGCCGAAGAAGTTCTTCCGGCTCTCGCCGGGAACGGAGGTCCGGCTGCGCTATGCGTATTTCGTCACCTGCCGCGAAGTAATAAAGAACTCGGCCGGCGAGGTGATCGAATTGCGGTGCACCTATGATCCCTCAACCAAGGGCGGCAATGCGCCGGACGGACGGAAGGTCAAGGCGACCATGCACTGGTTGCCGGCGGCGCAGTCGCGAGCGGCGGAGATCCGCATCTATAATCAGCTATTCTCGAAGCCGACCCCGGACGCGGCCAATTTCGTCGGCGATCTCAATCCGCAGTCACTCGAAATCATCCGGGATGCGCGAATTGAGCCGGCGATCGCGGAAGCCAACTCTCCCGATGTCATGCAGTTCGAGCGGCAGGGCTATTTCGTGCGCGATCCCGATTCAACATCTGACCGCCCCGTGTTCAACCGAACCATCGGCTTGCGCGATACGTTTGCGAAAGAAGTGGGGGCGAAAAGCTGAACGTGCTTCGCTCCGCGCCCGTTTGCCGCCAACTAATTGCAATAGCCGTAGAGACCGCAGACATAGGGCAGGCGATCGCCGTAAGAGACGTAAGGTCCGCCGTAATAGGGGCCCGGGTAGTAATAAGACCACGGCGAACCGTAATAGTAGCCGCCGCGCTCCCACGGCAACACGGGCATCAGATTAAAGGGCATAATAGGCGGAGGTTTCGTCACCACTCGTCGAAGCGCGTAGACCCGTACCTGCGGTGGCTCGGAAAAGATTGCTCCCAACCGGCTCTGGACAGGTAGATCGGCAGCGCTCGCCAATGTTGCGGTAAGAGCGGCGGCGAAGACGGACAGCAAGATCCGGCGCGGCATTCGGCAAGCCTCGACTGATTCGGGTATTTTAATCGCTGCGCCGATACCAAAGGTTAATGGGCAACCTCGGGCCGGAAGGTTGCTCAATCCGGACGTCTTGTCCGTTCTCGCCAACACTGGCCCGTTGTTGCTCATTTCGATTGGCCCAAGTTCGATGAGGATCGCCAAATCGCTGCGCTGACCGGCGACAGCTTGGTGCCCTCACCCTTGATGTCTCGAGGCTTCGAGCGAAGTGCAATCGCCGGCTCAAGCTCCAGATTCGCAAACGGAGTTGGGTTTTCGCTCATAGGCGAGCAAGCATTGAAGCAGCGGGTTCGTGCTCGCGGCAAAGCCGTGAGCTGGAGCGATTCCGGTCAGATTCTGCTTCCGTTCCGCTATTCGAGACAATGCAACCTGAGATAGCGTTATTCATCTGTAGAGTAGGCGAGTGCCACCGGAATGGCGGAGCGGGATAGGGCACTTGCGCATGGAGCTGCGGCAACCTGGCCCCCGCGCGGCGCGGTGGGCGGTATCGCGCCGTCCAGTTCTGACGTTTGGTCGTCGCTTGTCGACAAGGTGCGCGGCTGGATCGGGGCCGAAGCGGGGCCAGGCCGCTTATTGCCCTGGGTACCCGTCGCATTCGGCACGGGCATCGCCTTCTATTTCACCGCCGACCATGAGCCGATGTTGCCGGCGACCGCCGTTGCCGCCCTAGCACTTTGCGCCGCCGCGTTCATGGTGCGGCGGCAAAGGATTTTTCCGCTGGTCGTTTTGTTTGCGGCCATAGCGGCGGGCTTCGCGACCGCGACGTGGAGGACTGAGCGGGTTGCGCATGCGGTGCTGGCGCGGCCGATGTATTCGGTCTCGCTTTCAGGGTTTGTCGAAACTCGGGACATCCGTGAGCGCACGGACCGCTTTGTGTTGCGCGTGGCGCAAATGGATAGCCCGAAGTCGCAGATCAGGATGGAACGGGTCCGGCTCTCGGTGCGCAAGGGCACCGCGCCTGCTGTCGGCAGCTTTGTCGAACTGAAAGCGCGCTTACAGCCGCCGCTCGCGCCGATGCGGCCGGGCAGCTACGATTTCGGCCGCGATATGTATTTCCAGGGCCTCGGCGCGTCCGGTTTTGCGATGGGCACGATCCGGACCCTCGAGCCGCCGCAGAGCGGCGGCTCGTCGTTGCGCTACGCTGCACTCATGCAAGCGCTGCGTGACGCGATCGATGCGCGTATCCGAACGACGCTCGATGGGGACAAGCGGGCGATCGCCACCGCATTGCTGACCGGTCGCCGTGACGCGATCACCACGCCGGTTAACGACGCCATGTTCATTTCGGGCCTTGGCCACGTGTTGTCGATATCGGGATATCACATGGCTGTCGTGGCCGGTGTGGTGTTCTTTGCAATACGCGCGCTACTTGCGTTGTTCCCAGTATTGACCGTGGGATTTCCGATCAAGAAGTGGTCGGCGGCGATCGCGCTTGCAGCAGCGCTGTTCTATCTGCTGTTGTCCGGTTGCGAAGTCGCCACTCAACGCTCGTTCTTGATGACAGCCGTGGTGCTGATCGCGGTGCTGGTCGATCGCCGCGCCGTGACATTTCGCACGCTCGCGGTGGCGGCGATGATCGTGCTGGCGATCGCCCCCGAGGCACTGGTTCACCCGAGTTTCCAGATGTCGTTCGCCGCGACGCTTGGGCTGGTGGCGCTCGTGCAGATCGGCATGCCGCGCTTTTTCGCCTCTCCCGACGATTCCGCGACCGCAAAGATCGCGATGTGGGGCGGGCGGGAGATCATGATGCTGACACTCGCCTCGCTGGTCGCAGGGCTGGCCACAACGCCCTATGCCGCTTTTCATTTTCATCGCGTGACCCCCTACGGCGTTCTCGCCAACCTAGCCGCCATGCCTGTGGTCTCGGCTGTAGTGATGCCCGCGGGAATGCTCGGGCTTGTCGCCATGCCGTTCGGCTTTGACGGCGTGTTCTGGTGGATGATGGGCTTGGGCATCGATTGGATGATCGCGGTGACGCGGTGGGTCGCCGACTTGCCTGGCGCCATCGGCCGGATGGCGGCGTTCGGAGTTGGACCGCTGATCGTGGCAAGCCTCGGCATCATACTCCTGGGTCTGTTGCGAACGCCGTTGCGTTGGTCGGGCATGGGCCTGCTCGCGCTTTCCACCCTGTGGGCGTTGACGGTGGCACAACCAGATATTCTGATTTCCGCGGACGGCCATAATCTTGGCGTGCGCGGTCAGGACGGTCGGCTGCATCTGATGAGAAGCGGCAAGGATGCGTTTCTCGTCAAAGAATGGCTGGCCGCCGACGCCGATCCGAGGATGCCCGCGGATCCATCACTTGCCGAAGGTGTGTCGTGCGACGAGGCGGGTTGCGTCACTCAGCTCGCCAGCGGCGGCTATGTCGCGCTGTCGGTAAAGCCGGAAGCCTTGGCAGACGATTGCGAGCGCGCGGCATTGGTGGTGACCACAAGGCAGGCACCAGCCTCATGTCAATCGACGGTGATTTCCGGCGAGCGGCTCCGCGGCCAGGCGGGGCTAGCTCTCTGGAGAACCCGCGACGGCTATGCGGTGGCAGCGATAAGGCCGAAGGAGCGCGATCGGCCGTGGGCGCCGGCAGCTCTGGCGCTCGCAGGGCAGACCGAAGCGGACATAACCCTCGCGCCACGTACCGCCGCGCCGAAGCCTGTGGATGCGACACCGGCCGAAGGTGATCAGCTGGAGGAAGACTGAGGTCTCAAGCCTGGCGGCGCTCCTCCCGCAGATCGAATGCGCCGAGGTGAAATTCCTCGACCCCGTCAACATCGATCGGAGCGGACGCGGTTTTGACCAGTGCGAAAACCGCATTGGGGAACTGCTGCCAAATAGCCAGATCCGATGGCGCCACTGTGAGCCATCCAAATCTGAACATGTATCGGCCCGGTTCGGTTACGTGCCCGATTTGCTGCCAGCCGAGTTTAGTGACCCCCAATCATATTTCCCTTCTGATGGCTGCGAGTCTTCCGCCGAAGGGAAACGCAACCCGTCCCCTCGGCTGATCGCCAGCCGTGCTCCGTTCATTCGCATTTCAAAGACATCGAGCTGCAAGGCGAACGTGGCCAATGCTATTTTCATATTGTCCCGTTCCTGGATCCGCGTGTCTTCCGAGTGATGCATGGTGAACTCCGCGTGCGGCGCGGGACGCGCCGGAAGCCGCCGGTCGAAACCGGCGGGAGTCCGTGCGAATACGCTCAATCGGCCGAGAGTGGTGTCTCCGTGCGGACCTGGGCAGCCGGCTGCGGCCGCTCCGAAGGCTGCTGAAGCACTGGCAGTTGCAACACGCTCACCCGTTGACCTTCGCATAGCAGCGTCACCAGCACTCGGCTTCCATCCGGAAACTCGATCGCATCATGGTGTCGATCCGGAACATGCGCATCGACCTGACCGAATTTTCCGACACGGAAGTCGATTTCTCGGGTCCAGATCCACCGATTATCGTACTTCACGTTTTCGGCGAATGCCAGTTCGGTGCCCGGGAGCATGCAGACCGCAACGTCGGGCTCACGCTCGGATGCGAAACCCCGTGTCGACGTTCCGCGGAATGTGGTGGTGATCAGTGTCTCGCCGACCTGGGCCGGACGTGACGCTACAGCATGCAAACTATAGTCACACATCGGATTGCTCCTCGTTCGAGATAGCCAACCCGCACCTCTCAGAGGCGCGGGCCTCTAGCAGAGTGGAGAACAAAGCTTACGACGTCAGATAAGTTCCGAGGCTCTCGCTCGTTGTAGGCAATTATGCGGCTCAAGCTGCCAGGCCCGATCACAAATTCGTTCCGAACATGCGGGCGAGTGCGGGCGGGAAGTTGCCGAGCGGACGATGCCAATTCCGGCGCTCTTCAAGGCAGAGGCGTGAGGCCAGCCTGAAAGCTTGCGCCGGCCGGCAAGCTCCGGCGCTGCTC
Source organism: Bradyrhizobium sp. (assembly GCF_035273305.1). Lineage (GTDB taxonomy): Bacteria > Pseudomonadota > Alphaproteobacteria > Rhizobiales > Xanthobacteraceae > Bradyrhizobium. Next base: position 44,324 of record NZ_DATEPI010000054.1, read on the forward strand.
CGCCGATTCTGATCCGAGAAGTCGACCTTACAGATCAGCCAGCCGATCAGTACTTCCGATACAGGCCGATCAGCTTGCCCTGAATCTTCACACGGTTAGGCGGCAGAATGCGCACTTCGTAGGAAGTATTGGCGGGTTCGAGCGCGATCGAGGCACCGCGGCGGCGGAATCGCTTCAGTGTTGCTTCCTCCTCATCGATCAGCGCGACTACGATATCGCCGGTGTCGGCGGTTTCATTGCGCTGGATCAGGGCCATGTCTCCATCGAGAATGCCAGCATCCACCATCGAGTCGCCGCGCACTTCGAGAGCATAATGTTCGCCGGACCCCAGCATATCCGGGGGCACGCTGATGGTATGGCTGCGGGTCTGGAGCGCCTCGATCGGCGTACCCGCCGCGATACGTCCCATGACCGGCACCGCAACCGGACGGCCGCTATCGTCCTCAGCACCCAGGCTTGAGCTGCGAACCCTCCCAAGCGTGCCCTCGATGACGCTGGGGGTGAACCCACGGCGCCCGTTGCTCCCCGATAACTCGGGTACCTTGATCACCTCAATGGCCCGCGCGCGGTTTGGGAGTCGCCGAATGAAGCCGCGCTCTTCAAGCGCAGTGATCAGGCGATGGATGCCGGATTTGGAGCGCAAGTCGAGTGCGTCCTTCATCTCGTCGAACGAAGGTGGAACGCCGGATTCCTTCAGGCGCTCGCTGATGAATCGCAGGAGTTCGTATTGTTTGCGCGTGAGCATCTCAACCAATCCCCAATTTGATAAGTGGCGCGTGATATCGAGACCTGTTTCCGAGGTTCAGGTCGAAGGCCCCGGACCAGAAAACCAAACCCGGAAAAAGCGTGGTCACCGTAGAAAACTCGCATAGGCGAACCGCAAAACTCACCGGCAGACTGAGCGTGACCGCCGTAGCATTCCCGCTTGTAGACACACTAGTGCTCGAAACAAATCATGAACGGACACTATATGTTCCATATGTGTTCCGCAACCACTTAATTTCTGGTCAATGAAATCTCATCTGCCGTTATTGCACGCACGACCAGCTCAGACCGGCAGCCGCAGGATCTCGCAAGCCGTCCCGGCCGAGGCTTTTGGCGCAAACGGCGGGCGGACGACAAGTGCCCGTGCCGCAGCGAGATTTGCAAGCAGGGAGCTGTCTTGATGTTGCACCGGAACGGCAATCAAGGTGCCGTCGCTCCGCGTCTCAAGCCGGGCGCGCAGATAATCCTCCCGCAGATCGTTGGCAGCAACATCGCGTCCCAACAGCGCCTTCTCGCGAGGATGATGGACCACGTTGCTTCCCGACAGAGCGCGAATCAGCGGCACCAGGAACAGAAAGCTGCACACATAGGACGATACCGGATTACCAGGCAGGCCGATCACCCGCATCTGCCCGATCCGGCCATGCATCATCGGCTTACCGGGTCTCATGGCAATTTTCCAGAAGGCAATGGAGACCCCTTCGCTCTCCAGCGAGCGCTTGACGAGATCATGGTCACCGACGGAGGCGCCGCCGGTCGTAACCAGCACGTCGGCGCCGCTATCGCGGGCGCGGCGAATACCGTCTTTGGTCGCCTCAAAACTGTCGGGAGCAATACCGAGATCAAGCGTGTCGGCGCCCTCGCGCCTAGCAAGTGCGTGCAATGCGTAGCCATTGGAATAAACAATCTGCCCGGGCTTTGGGTTTGAACCGGGCATGACGAGTTCGTCGCCCGTTGCCAGGATGGCGACTTTTGGCCGGCGGCGCACGGGAAGTTCAGGATAGTTCATGCCGGCCGCCAACGACAGATCGCGGTCAGTCAGCCGGCTTCCCTGGACGAGCAGCACGTCGCCCTCGCGAAAGTCGATGCCGGCGGGCCGGATATGACGGCCCGCCACCGCAGCTTCGGTGATGCTGATGTGGCCGCCGTCCACCACGGTATCCTCCTGGATCATGATGGCATCTGCACCTTCGGGCATGACGCCGCCGGTGAAGATCCTGACCGCCTCGCCTGGGCCGATCGCGCCGCCGAATGGGCGGCCGGCCGGTACCTCGCCGATGACCTTCACCCGAGCGCCGGCGTGCGAAGCGTCGGCGGATCGCACGGCATAACCGTCCATTGCCGACATCGTCTGCGGCGGCTGGGTCCGCAATGCAGCAAGGTCGCGCGCGAGCACCCGATGATATGCCGCGTCCAGCGCCACCAATTCTTCGGGCAGCGGCTCGGCGCCCGCGAGGACGGCGGTGAGAGCATCGGCAACCGGCATCAGCGCCACGGTCGAACTCCTAAATCCCGAGCGCGGCCATCGCCTCGGCGACGTCATCGGAAGACGTCACGTGAACCGCCGTCAGGCCCCGGGCGCGGGCGCCTTCTATATTTTCGGCGAGATCGTCGAAAAATACGATGCGTTCCGCAGGTGCCCCGATCGCCTTCACCACGTGATCGTAGGCCTCGGCATCCGGTTTCCGAAGCCCAATCGCGGAGGAAAGAAATAATTCGCGGAAATAGCCGAGCACGCCGGCGTAGGCTGCAGAGAAGTGCTCGACGTGGGCGGCGTTGGTATTTGAGAAGGCATAAAGCGGCACCCTTTTGGCGGCCCGTGCGAGCAGTGGGGCTATACCGGGCATTTCGCCGGAGAAAATCGCATTCCAGCCCTCAAGGAATTGAGCATCGGAGATGGCAATGCCGAGAGCGGTTCGAAGCGCTTGGAAAAACTCGGCATCACTGAGCTCTCCCTTTTCATGGCGCTGATAGAATTCGTCGCGGGAAAACCGCCCCGCGAGATCCGCCGGCTCGCAACCGGCATGGCCCGCCCAACAGGCAAGCGTCTTTTTGAAATCGACATCGAGGACCACGCGGCCGAGATCGAACAGCAGCGCGTCGGCTGAGCCGGGAAGGAGCATGGGTCTGTTCATCGCGGCGGTGTACGAAAAAGCTGAGATTGGCGCAATGTTTGCGCCGCGACATCGCGGGACAGGGCACGCATCAGTATCGGTACGGCTCAATTTCCAGCAGTGGAAACGCGCTGAACACGCCTGGCAGATTCGTCGGCGTGGCGGGGTGTAGATAGGATTTGCTCAGTTCGGCGAAATTTGTGACGCCGAGTAGGCCGAGGCAACGGATCACTTCATCTTCCAAAAGCTCCAGCATTCGCAGCACTCCGTTTTCGCCGGCTGCCGCGAGCGCCCAGCATTGCAGGCGGCCAAGGCCGACGAGATCGGCGCCAAGCGCGATCGCCTTCACGATGTCGCTGCCACGGCAGAACGATCCGTTCACCATGATTTTGGCTCGGCCCGCTACGGCGTCGACGATCTCAGGAAGCACGTGCATAGCGCCGCGGCCGTGGTCGAGTTGGCGACCGCCGTGGTTCGATACGTAAATCCAGTCGACACCGTGATCAAGCGCGATCGCTGCGTCTTCCGTGGTGGCGATGCCCTTGATGACCAGCGGCAGTTTGAATTTGTTCTTGATCAGCTTCACCGTGCGCCATTCCAGTCCCTTCTGGAAGTCGCCGCCGGTGGCACGGACGCGGCTGGCGCGGACATAGCGCTTGGCAATGTCCCGCTCGCGCCGGCTGTAATGCGCAGTGTCCACGGTGAGGCAGAACGCGGCATAACCATTCGCAACCGCGCGGGCGGCGCAATCTTCGACGAATGCGTCGCCGCCTCGAACATAGAGCTGATACATGCGCAAGGCGTCCGGTGCGGCCGCAGCGGTTTTCTCAAGCCCTGGTTCGGAAACCGAACTCAACATATGGGCGGCGCCAAAACTAGCGGCCGCACGCGAGACGCTGGCGGCGGCGCCAGGATCGAACAGCTCGAGTGCACCGACCGGCGCTAGCACGACAGGCAGCCGCAACTTGCGACCGAACAGTTCGACTGAGGCGTCGACCTTCGCGACATTGCGCAGCACGCGCGGACGGAAGGCGATCTCGTCAAGCGCCATGCGGTTGCGCCGCAATGTGGTCTCAGTCTCGGCGGCGCCGACAATGTAGTCCCAGGAATTCTGGTTGAGGTTGCTGCGCGCCTTGCGGATCAATTCGTGCAAGTTCTGGAACTCTTCCGACCCGGCGCCCAATTCAAGGGCAGCTGGCGGGATGCGGCTAGCCTCATTCATGATGGTCTCTCCTGGGGCGTGACTGCCTTGGCGTTGTCTTTCGGGTATCGCGTCCTGCGCTTGCCGACAAGGCACGCGGCATCTGTTGCGGTGGTTGGCTGGCATTCTCGATTGCGCCTTTGCCGGCACCATCGCACGCGTATATCGTTATCTGATCGCTCATGCCGGGCTGCGCCGCCTGAGAGACTCCGAAGCCTTTCGAGGAAGCAGGTTATGTCCGAGTTGTTGCTGTTTTCGCCGCTGACGATCCGAAACGTCGAGCTGCGCAACCGCATCGTGGTGCCGCCCATGCACCAGTATTCGGCGGAAAAAGGATATCCGACCGACTGGCATCTGATGAATGCCGGTAAGTTCGCGGCCGGTGGCGCGGGTCTCGTCGTAATCGAGTCGACGAAGGTCGAACGGCGCGGCTGCGGCACGTTGGGTGATCTCGGCATCTGGGACGATAGCTTCGTCGAGCCGCTCAGGCGTTTGGTCAAGTTCATCAAGCAACAGAACTCGGTGGCGGGCATTCAGCTTGGTCATTCCGGTCGCAAGGCGCGAGCCAAGCGTCCGTGGGAAGGCGATGGACCGTTGCAACGGACTGCCGAGATCGAGGACTGGGATGCATGGAACCCCGTGGCGCCGAGTGCAATCGCGCACAGTGAAAAATGGCCGGTGCCGAGGGAGCTCGCGCGTCACGAGGTCAAGGATCTCGTGCAGGCATGGGGCAACGCGGCTAAGCGCGCCGATCAGGCCGGGTTCGACGTGTTGGAGCTGCACGGCGCGCACGGCTATCTCGTGCACCAATTCCTGTCGGAGCGGTCCAATCATCGCAAGGACGAATATGGCGGTTCCGAATTGAACCGGATGCGCTTGATCACTGAAATCACGGAAGCGGTTCGGACTCATTGGCCCGAGAGCAAACCGCTGTTTGTGAGGCTCTCGGTGGAGGATAACGCGGGGTGGGGGCCGGAACAGAGCGCACGGCTGGCCAAGACCCTCAAGGCAAAGGGCGTGGATGTCATCGACTGCTCGTCCGGCGGAATTACCGACCAGGCGCCTATCCTGGGCAAGGAAATCAAGTACAGCTATCAGGTCCCGTTGTCGGAATATGTCCGCCGCAATGCAGGAATCATGACCATGGCGGTCGGCCTGATCATCCATGGGGACCAGGCGGAGCAGATACTCCGCCAGGGACAGGCCGACCTGATCGCGGTCGGGCGCGAGATACTCAACAATCCGAACTGGCCGATGGATGCTGCCTTGAAATTGGGCATAGATGGCCCGTTCCGGAGCGTACCACCCCAATTCGGTTACTGGCTGGGTACCCGCGCCAAGCGAGGTTTTGGTACCCGGCCCTCGACCTGGCAAAATGGCCTCAAAGATACCGGAAATGTGTTGTGAAGCTGCTCGGTCTTTAGCTGCGGCGAAACGTTGACTTTGACTGACGGCTGCACCTGACGGCGAGGAGGTTCGCGAACAATGCGGAAGAATGTCCTGTTCTTTCTCGGTGCGGCCACGGGCGCGGGCCTGATGCTGCTCGCCACTTCGCCCCAAGGGACGCTCTCGCTGGCGTTTGCCAAGCAGAGCGTGGGCGCCGATCCTTATTCGCAGCTGAACTTGTTCGGCGAGGTATTCGAGCGCGTCCGGGCCGACTACGTCGAAAAGCCCGACGACACCAAGCTGATCGAAGGCGCCATCAATGGGATGGTCACCTCGCTCGACCCTCATTCGCGCTATATGAATGAGAAGTCCTGGAAGGACATGCAGGAGACGACCCAAGGCGAGTTCGGCGGCCTCGGCATCGAAGTCATGATGGAGAGCGGTCTGGTCAAGGTGGTCGCGCCAATGGACGACACGCCCGCGGCAAAGGCCGGCATTATGTCGGGCGATCTGATTACGCAAATCGATGGCGTCGCGGTGCAGGGGCTTACCCTGGAGCAGGCCGTGAGCAAGATGAAGGGGCCGATCGATACCAAGACCCGACTCAAGATCATGCGCAAGGGAGTGGAGCAGCCGATCGAGGTCACGATCGTGCGCGAGATCATTCGGGTTCGCCCGGTTACCTTTCACACCGAAGGCGGCGACATCGGTTATATCCGGATCACATCGTTCAACGAGCAAACGACTGATGCCCTGAGGAAGGCGATCGCAGACATTTCGAAGCAAATCCCGCAGGAGAAGCTCGCAGGTTACGTCATCGACCTCCGCAACAATCCCGGCGGACTGCTCGACCAGGCCGTCTCGGTGTCGAGCACGTTCCTCGCGCGTGGCGAGGTCGTTTCGACACGCGGCCGTACGCCCGAGGAAACCCATCGTTTCAGCGCGCGGGGAGGCGATCGCACGAAGGGCAAGCCGCTCGTGGTGTTGATCAACGGCGGATCCGCATCGGCCTCGGAGATCGTGGCTGGCGCGCTGCACGATCACCAGCGTGCGAGGTTGATCGGTACGCGATCCTTCGGCAAGGGGTCGGTGCAGACCGTGATTCCGCTGGGTGCCCGGAACGGCGCGCTCGCGCTGACGACTGCGCGGTATTTCACGCCGTCCGGTCACTCGATCCAGGCGCAGGGGATTAATCCGGACATCGAAGTGCTCCAGGACGTGCCCGACGAATTGAAGGGCCGCCCTGAGCTGCAGGGTGAAGCCTCGATGCGCGGGCATCTTTCGGCCGAAGGAGCGGAGCAGACGGGTTCGCAATCCTATGTCCCGCCCGACGAGAAGGACGACAAGGCGCTCGCCGCTGCGTACAACCTGCTGCGCGGGGTCAGGGCCAATGCGGACACTCCGTCGAACCCCCGCGCGGCTGTTCCGAACTAGGCGATCGGCCTGTGAGCAGGATGCGCACAAGTTCAACCAGCGCTTCGATAGTGTCCGGACTTGCCGCCCTTTTTCTCGACCAGGTGTATGCCTTCGATCCGCACCCCGCGTTCCGCCGCCTTGATCATGTCGTAGATCGTCAGGCACGCCACTGATACGGCGGTGAGCGCTTCCATTTCGACGCCGGTGGGGCCGGTCACCTTCACCGTCGCGCGAACGATGCAGCCAGGCAGCATCTTGTCCGGAGTAATCTCCAGCGTTACCTTCGAGAGCGCCAGCGGATGGCAGAGGGGTATCAGATCCGACGTTCGCTTCGCCGCCATGATGCCGGCTAGCCGCGCGGTGCCCAGCACGTCGCCCTTTTTTGCATTGCCGGAAATGATCAGCCCGAGCGTCGCCTTGCTCATGACAACGCGACCCTCCGCGACCGCGATGCGCTCGGTGGCCGGCTTCGCGGATACGTCCACCATTCGCGCCTCGCCCTTGACGTCGATGTGGGTGAGGGCGGTTCTTTTTTTGGAAGATTTGCGCGCCATGGCTTATCGGGCGCCGGTCGCGCGAGGGCTGGTTTCGGGTGCGAGCAGCGCGCGGGTCGCGGCCGTCACGTCGGGCTGCCGCATCAGGCTTTCGCCAACAAGAAATGTCGAGATTCCAACCCGAGCCAGCCCCGCCAGATCAGATGGCGTAAAGATGCCGCTCTCGCCTACCATCAGGCGATCGTTCGGAATCAGCGGAGCCAGCGCTTCGCTGGTCGCCAGCGTGGTCTCGAACGTCCGCAAGTTCCTGTTATTGACCCCGATCATGGGCGAACGAAGTTTAAGTGCCCGCTCAAGCTCTTTGCGATCGTGGACTTCTATCAGAACGTCCATGCCATGGACGAGCGCCGCGTCTTCGATGTCTTTTGCCGCACCATCATCTACCGCCGCCATGATGATCAGGATGCAATCGGCGCCATGCGCCCGCGCCTCGACAACTTGATAGGTGTCATAGATAAAATCCTTGCGCAGCACCGGCAGATGCGTAGCCGCACGCGCCGCCACCATGAAATCAAGATGGCCTTGAAAAGAGGGCTTGTCAGTGAGCACCGACAGACACGCAGCACCACCGGCCTCATAGGCTCGCGCAAGCGCCGGTGGATCGAAATCGGAGCGGATCAGTCCTTTGGACGGCGAGGCCTTCTTCACCTCGGCAATCAACGCGTATTGGCCCTCTGCAAGTTTTTTTCGGATAGCCGCAACAAAACCTCGAGGCGCCGGTGCAGCCCTGGCCAGCGCTTCGAGACTGGAAAGCGGATGATTGCGCTTGGCTGCGGCAATCTCCTCGCGCTTGTAGGCTTCGATTTTGGTTAGGATGTCGGACATCAAGCCCCTGAATCAGCTGTTCGAGACCGCAACCAGACGCTTAAGGCGGGCCGCCGCCGCGCCTGTATCCAACGATTTGATGCCCAACGCCACGCCTTCCTTCAGATCTTTTGCCCGGCCCGCCACCACCAGTGCTGCCGCGGCATTAAGCAGCGCCACATCCCGATAAGGGCTCGGCATGCCGTCAAGAACGCTCTGCAGCGCAACTGCATTGGCGTCGGCATCGCCGCCCTTTAACGCGGACCCCTCGACGCGTGCGAGGCCGGCTTCCTCCGGCGTTACCTCGAAGGCGCGGATCGAGCCGTTCTCGAGAGCCGCTACAAAGGTCGGACCGGTGAGGGTAATTTCATCGAGACCATCAGAGCCGTGCACCACCCAGACGGACTTGGAGCCGAGGTTCTTCAGCACCTGCGCCAGTGGCTGCACCCATTGTCGTGAAAATACCCCGACCATCTGCCTGGTAACGCCAGCCGGATTGGACAGGGGCCCCAGCAGGTTGAAAATCGTGCGCGTCGCCAGTTCGACCCGGGTTGGCCCCACGTTTTTCATGGCGGGATGATGGGACGGTGCGAACATGAAGCCGATGCCCGCCTCGGAAAGACAGCGGCCGACCTGCTCAGGCTTGAGGTCGATCTTCACGCCAAGCGAGGACAGCACGTCGGCGGCTCCCGAGCGCGACGACAGCGCGCGATTGCCGTGCTTGGCGACCGGCACGCCAGCGCCCGCGACGATGAAGGAGGCGCAGGTCGATACGTTGACTGAGCCGGAGCCATCGCCGCCAGTGCCGACTACGTCGATCGCGTCGGCGGGAGCATCAACGTGGAGCATCTTGGCGCGCATCGCTGACACCGCGCCGGTGATCTCATCGACGGTTTCGCCGCGAACCCGCAAGGCCATTAGCAATCCGCCCATTTGCGAAGGGGTGGCCTCGCCGGACATCATGCTGTCGAAGGCGGACGCGGCCTCCTCGCGCGACAAGGTCGCCCCGGTGGCGACTTTGCCGATAATAGATTTGAGGTCGTCCATCGCCTGCTTTCGGTACTATTGATTTGCGCCCGTCACCTGCGCGAAGGCAGTTTGATTGATACTCGTCCCGATGTCGCTTTCGAGCTTGCTGACATATTCCGCGACCTGCTCGTCAGTCAGTCCTCGCTGCAGCGTGTCCTTTAGCTTCTTCATTTCGTCCGAGGCCAGATCGACAGGCGGCACCGTGATGTCAGTCACACGGAAGACGATCCATTCGTCGGAGCCGGCGCCCGCCGTCTGCCCAACGCCATCCTTGGCGGTTCGAAACGCCGCGGCGATCACGCCAGCCGGTAAGCCCGGCAGTGAAGCATCGCGACGGAATCCCGCGGCGGTCTCGACCTTCAGTCCCGCGGCTGCGGCCTGCTCGGCGAGCTTGCCTCCCTGCTCGAGCTTCTGGACCATGTCCGTCGCCTTGCTCTTTAGCCGGCTTGTGATCTGGTCGTCACGCCAGCGCGCCTCGACCTGATCCTTCACTTCATCAAGGTTTCGCTCGCGCGACGGCGTGATCCCGAGAACATCGTACCAGACGTAACCGCCCTTGAACGAGATCGGATCGTTATCGACACCGACATCGCTGTTGAACGCTTGCGATACGACGTCGAGGCCGGCGGGTATGTTCGCTGCCGGCTGGCCGTTGGGAAGTCGGCCCGAACGGTCCACCGCATCGATCGTCACGGCGGATAACCCAAGTTTCTGCGCAGCTTCGACCACGCTGGCCCCGCCGCCCCGCTCGTCCTCCATTTTGTCGCGAAGCTCCGCAACTTTGGCGCGCGCGCGCTCGGTGGCAATTTCTTTCTTCAGATTGGCAGCAACGCTCTCGTAAGACGGTTCTGTACCGGGCTCGATTTTCCCGATCTTCACCAGGGCAACGCCGAACTTGCCTTGCACGGGTTGACTGACCTCGCCGGAGCCGAGCGAAAACGCCGCGTTGGCAATGGCGGGATCGATGATCGCGGATTTGGAAACCAGGCCGAGGTCGACGTCGCTAGGGCCAAGCCCGCGCTCCTTGGCAAGGTCGTCGAACGACGATCCGGAAGCAATACGATTACGCGCTGCCGTCGCCTCTTCCATATTCGGGAAGACGATTTGCGACACTTCGCGTTTTTCAGGCGTTCCAAGCTGGTCACGCCGCTGCTCGTACAGCTTTTTGGCGTCGTCGTCGGAGACATCCGACCACTTGCCGATCTCGTCGGGCGTAATCATCACAAAGGCGATCTTGCGATACTCGGGGGCGCGGAACTGCGCTTTGTGCTCTTCGAAATAAGCCGCCAGCGTTTCCGGCGAGGGCGGATCGATCGTCCCGGCCTGAGCGGCTTCGAGTTTTACGTATTCGATCGACCGCTGTTCGTTTTGGAAACGGCTCAACGCCTCGATCATCGGTTTCGGCGGCTCTAGCCCGGCGGAAATCGTGCCGACGATCTGACGCCTCAGCGACACCCTGCGTTGCTCGGCGATGTAGCGCTGCTCGCTGAACCCATATTGCCGGATCACCGCCTGAAATCGCTGCGGGTCGAAGTTGCCGCCGACGCCCTTGAAATTCGGATCGCTGACAATCAGGCGCATGGTCTCGGCGTCGGACTGCCCGAGCCCGAGCCGCCGCGCCTGTTCGTCGAGCGCGGCCTCGGCAATTGTTTGCTGCAGCAATTGGCGATCGATGCCGAAGGCGCGAGCCTGCTCCGCTGTCAGCGGACGGCCAAACTGCCGTCCGATCTGCTGCAGCTTATCAGTGTAAAGCTGACGAAACTCGTTGATCGAGATCTCGGTGTGCCCGACCGTCGCCAACGTCGATTGCCCGAATCCTCTGAAAATGTCGGCAATCCCCCACACCCCGAAACTGATGATCAAGACGCCCATCACCACGGCCATTACGGTCTTGCCGAGCCAGTTTGATGAGGCTTTCCGCATTCCTCGAAGCATTAGGTCCAACTTGTTTTTTCAGGAGGGAAGGGGTTGCGCCCGAGCAAATTCAAGCAAACGAATTCCGCAAAAGGGCGTCACCGGATTGGTAAGGCATTGTAAAGTGGCCGCCCCCTCGTCGCAACCTTGCCGGGGCGGCGATTTGAAGCGGCCTTCGCCACCTCGCGGGCTCTCTGGAAGTGGCCGCTGCGCTCTGGTAGCGCATGTATGAGCGAGATATCCGTGAGGAATTGCGATGACCGACGCTATCCGGCCGCTGATCGCCGGCAACTGGAAGATGAACGGCCTCAAGTCGTCTCTGGCCGAATTTGAAGCGATGCGAAGCGGCGCCGCTGATCTGGCCGGCAAGGTCGATCTCCTGGTCTGCCC
>NZ_DATEPI010000055.1:0-7349 GCF_035273305.1 Bradyrhizobium sp.
CGGCTGGAGTCTGGGCGGCGTCTACGCGCGCCATCTGGCACTCCAGGCGCCGGAGCTGGTTCGATATGTGATTACGCTCGGAAGTCCATTCGCAAACGACGTGACAGCGACCAACGCCACGCGGCTTTACGAGGCGCTGTCGGGCGAGAGGGTCACTGCCGATCCCGAGCTTCGCAAAGTCATCGCCGGAGATTTGCCCGTTCCGACCACCTCGATCTATTCTCGCGCTGATGGGATCGTGAACTGGCGAACGTGCCTGTTACGTCCTTCCGATACCGCCGAAAACATCGAGGTGCATCTTGCCAGCCATCTCGGACTGGGCGTGAATCCGGCTGCACTCTGGGCAGTCGCCGATCGTTTGGCCCAAAGCGAGGGGCATTTCAGGCAATTTAATCGAACGGGGCCGTTTGCCATTGCATACTCACCTCCGGAAAATGCACAATCCTGATCCACCGTCCTGAATTCGGGACCGTCTGAACGCCAGAAGCGCCACCAAGGCGACGCGTGATTTGCAGCGGGAGGGGACTATGAGTGATGCCAAGAAGCTATCCTCGATGGACGCCTCGTTTCTTTATCTGGAAACGCCGGAGATGCCGATGCATGTCGGCAGCATGGCCATCTTCCGTCTGCCAGCGGATTACAAGGGGGACTTCTTCGAGGATTTCAAGGCGATGATCGCCTCGCGCCTGCATGTCGCGCCCATTCTGAAGGCGAGACTCGAAAAGGCGCCGCTGGATATCGATCATCCATCCTGGGTCGAGGATGATCAGTTCGATATCGATCGTCATATTTTCCGCGGCAGCCTTCCGGCTCCGCACGATCGCGCGACGCTGGAGCGCATTGTCGGCTGGATGCATGCCAAGCTGCTCAACCGCGCCAGGCCACTCTGGGAGTTCTATGTCTTCGAAGGCATGAACGACAACGAGATCGGGCTTTATTCGAAGATGCATCACGCCTGCATCGACGGCGGCGCGGGCGCGGCACTGACCAATATGATCTACGACCTGACGCCGGTGCCGAGGAAAGTCGAGCCGCCGAAGCCGAGGGCGAAGCTCGGCCAGGAGCCGCGAGACATAGCCGCCAATCTGCTCGATTCATACCAGCAGCTCTGGACACAGCCGTTCGATGCCGCGGCGGCCGCCAAAAGCATCGACCTGCCGCGCTCCGGAAAAAGCGATCTCGGATCCATCCTGTTCGACAACGCGATGTTCCAGATCGAAAGCGCCGTGAAATTCGTCGGCAGCGTCCCGACCATGCTGAAGAGCGTGTCCGACGTGGTCGGAAGGATTTCCGATCCGAACTCGCGCGACAGCATCGCGAGCATGGTGTCGCCCTCGACGATCCTCAACAAATCAATCTCTTCGGAGCGCAGCTTTGCAGGGGTGTCCATTTCCTTGAGCCGGGCGAAAGCTGTGGCGAAGCAGGCAGGCGGCAAGCTCAACGATGTCGTGCTGGCGCTTTCCAGCGGCGTGGTCCGGCGTTACCTGCTCGAACAGGGAGCGCTGCCGGCAAAATCGATGACGGCCGCGGTGCCGATTTCGCTCCGCGAGGAAGGCAATACTGACGCCAATAACCAGGTGTTCGGCATGATTTGCTCGATCGCCACCAACATCGAAGATCCCAAGGCGCGTCTCGAGGCAATCATTGCCCAATCCACCAAGTCGAAGGAAATGTCGCATCCGCTGCGTGCCCTGATGCCGCAAGTTTCCAACCTCTCGATGCTGGGAGCGCCGATCCTGGTGCAGATCCTCGCGCTGCTATACAGCCGTTCAAGCCTGTCGGATGTGCTGCCGCCGGCGGCAAACATCACTGTCTCCAATGTGCCGGGACCGCGCCAGACCCTCTATGCGGCTGGTGCGGAGTTGCTGCACATCTTCCCGGTGTCGATCTCGACTCACGGCATTGCGCTGAACATCACAGTCCAAAGCTATCGCGATCAGCTTGATTTTGGCTTCATCTCCGGCGCCAACATCATTCCCCACGTCCAGGTGCTCTGCGACATGCTGCCTCGCGAATTCGCGGATCTCGAGGCTGCGTTTGCGCCACCTAATCTAAAAAGCGCAGCAAGCTGAACCAAGATGCACGGTCGAAGCAGCGAGCCGTGCCCGGCAAAATCACACTGACGGAGAAAGATATCTGACATGATCGAAATGCCGGCCCCGCAATTCGTGCAAACCAACGGAATTCGGATGGGCTATTACGAAGCCGGCCCAAAATCCGATGCTCCGCCCGTTATTCTTTGCCATGGCTGGCCGGAGATTGCGTTTTCCTGGCGTCACCAGATCAAGGCGCTGAGCGAGGCCGGCATTCGCGTGATCGCGCCGGATCAGCGGGGTTACGGCGTGACCGACCGGCCCGATCCGGTGGAGGCTTACGATCTCGAGCACCTTACCGGCGATCTCGTAGGCCTGCTCGATCAGCTCAGAATCGAAAAAGCGATTTTTGTCGGTCACGACTGGGGCGGGTTTGTCGTTTGGCAAATGCCGTTGCGTCATCCTACGCGCGTCGCGGGCGTCGTCGGGATCAACACGCCGCACACGGCCCGGCCCCCCGTGGACCCGATCGAGCTTTTTCGAAAGAGGTTCGGTGAGCAGATGTACATCGTGCAGTTTCAAAAGCCCGGGCACGAGGTGGATAACATATTCAACAGCCGGGTCGAGCAGACATTTGACGCATTCATGAGGAAGCCCGCCCCGCGGGCCGACGCTACGCCGACCGAGCCGCCAACCGCCGGCGTCGGCGCTTCGCCGACACTCAACCTGGCGTTTCCGCAGATGATTGCCAATTACGACGCCAGGCACGATCCGCGAACGCCGATTCTTTCAGCGGAAGAAAAGAAGGTGTTCGTCGATACCTTCAGCAAAACCGGCTTCACCGGCGGCATCAACTGGTACCGCAACATGTCGCGTAATTGGCAGCGCTCGGCCGAACTCGACTATACCATTCGCGTGCCGTCGTTGATGATCATGGCCGAAAACGATCGCGTGCTGCCGCCGTCGGCGGCAGACGGGATGGAGAAGATCGTACCCGATCTCGAGAAATACCTGGTCCGCGGCAGCGGCCATTGGACGCAGCAGGAGAAGCCGGACGAAGTCAGCGACAAACTGATCGAATGGCGTAAAAAGCGGTTCAGATAGGCGTGCGGAAGACGAGGCAGCATCAGCATCGCTCGGCGCAAGCGTTTTTCGCAATGACGGAACCTCTGTGGCGATAAGGCAGGGAACTACCGCGATGGCGTCGACCAACCGACTGGATCCGATTCCGCACCCGCCAACCATGCCGGTCGTTGGCAATATGCTCTCGCTCGATTCGACTGCGCCGGTGCAAAATCTGGCCCGGCTTGCAAAAGAGTTGGGACCGATCTTCTGGCTCGATATGATGGGTGCGCCACTCGTCATCGTGTCCGGCCACGATCTCGTCGACGAGCTTAGTGATGAGAAGCGGTTCGACAAAGCCGTGCGCGGGCCGCTGCGCAGGGTAAGGTCGATTGCCGGCGACGGCCTGTTCACTGCAGACACGAGTGAGCCGAACTGGAGCAAGGCGCACAATATCCTGCTGCAGCCATTCGGCAATCGCGCCATGCAGTCCTATCACCCGAGTATGGTCGATATCGCCGAGCAACTGGTGAAGAAATGGGAGCGGCTCAACGCAGATGAGGAGATCGATGTCGTCCACGACATGACCGCGCTGACGCTCGACACGATCGGCCTATGCGGTTTCGATTACCGTTTCAATTCGTTCTACCGGCGCGACTATCACCCATTCGTCGAATCCCTGGTGCGTTCGCTCGAAACCATCATGATGATCCGCGGCTTGCCGCTGGAGAACCTGTGGATGCAGAAGCGCCGGCGCGATCTCGCCGGCGATGTCGCTTTCATGAACAAGATGGTGGATGAGATTGTCGCCGAGCGACGCAAGAACACCGATGCGGCCGCCGACAAAAAGGACATGCTTGCCGCCATGATGACCGGCGTCGATCGCGCCACCGGCGAGCAGCTCGATGACCTCAACATCCGATACCAGATCAACACTTTCCTGATCGCAGGGCACGAAACCACCAGCGGGCTTTTGTCATGCGCGCTCTATGCGCTCTTGAAGCATCCTGACGTGCTCAAGAAGGCCTATCAGGAGGTCGATCGGGTGCTCGGGCCGGATATCAACGTCAGGCCAACTTATCAGCAGGTGACCCAACTTACCTACGTCACCCAAATTCTGAAGGAGGCCTTGCGGCTATGGCCGCCCGCGCCTGCCTACGGTATCTCGCCGCTAAAGGACGAGATCATCGGCGGCAAATACAGGCTAAAGAAAAACACGTTCATTACGGTCCTGGTGCTGGCGCTGCACCGCGATTCCAGTGTCTGGGGACCGAACCCTGACGCGTTTGATCCTGAAAATTTCAGCCGCGAGGCAGAGGCCGCTCGTCCGATCAACGCCTGGAAGCCATTCGGCAACGGCCAGCGCGCCTGCATCGGGCGGGGGTTTGCGATGCACGAAGCCGCGCTCGCGATCGGCATGATCCTTCAGCGCTTCAAGCTGATCGACGTCGATCGTTACCAAATGCACCTGAAGGAGACGCTGACGATCAAGCCGGACGGATTCAAGATCAAGGTCCGTCCACGCAGCGAGACGGAGCGTGGCGTATTTGTTGGCTCGAGCGCTGCTGCAGCACCGAGCGCGATGCCGGCCCGCGCCAGCGCCCGTCCGGCGCACAACACTCCGCTTCTGGTGCTGTACGGATCAAACCTTGGCACCGCCGAGGAACTGGCTAGCCGTGTCGCCGATCTCGCGGAGGTCAACGGCTTTGCGACCAGGCTTGCAGCCCTCGACGACTACGTTGGCAAGCTGCCCGAAGAGGGTGGTGTCCTGATTTTTTGCGCCTCTTATAACGGCGCACCGCCCGACAACGCCACGCAGTTCGTTAAATGGCTCGGGAGTGGTCTGCCAAAAGATGCGTTCGCCAGGGTGAGATATGCCGTCTTTGGTTGCGGTAACAGCGACTGGGCCGCGACCTATCAATCCGTGCCGCGACTGATTGATCAGCAACTGGCGGAGCACGGCGCTCGCGCCGTGTATGCGCGCGGCGAGGGCGATGCTCGTAGCGATCTCGATGGAGATTTCGATGGCTGGTTCGCCAAGCTCGCGCCGCTTGCGACCAAGGCATTCGGGATCGCGTCTAATTTCACCCGCAGCGCCGAGGATGAGCCGCTCTACAAGATCGAGCCGGTTGCGCCGTCGGCAGTCAACGCGGTCGTCGCGCTCGGTGGCGTTTCGCCGATGAAGCTGCTGGTGAACAGCGAATTGCAGAACAAAACGGGCGCGTATCCGTCCCAGAGATCGACGCGGCATATCGAGGTTCAGCTGCCTCCCGGCATCACGTATCGCGTCGGCGATCACTTGAGCGTGGTGCCGCGCAACGATCCGGCGCTGGTGGATGCCGTTGCAAGGAGGTTTGGTTTTCTTCCCTCCGATCAGATCCGGTTGGCGGTCGCGCAGGGTCGCCGCGCGCAACTCCCGGTCAACGAGCCGGTCTCGGTCGGGCGGCTGTTGGCCGACTTTGTCGAATTGCAGCAGGTCGCAACGCGCAAACAGATTCAGATCATGTCGGAGCACACCCGTTGCCCGGTGACCAAGCCAAAACTGCTCGCCTATGTCGGCGATGATGCCGTCTCCGCCGAACATTATCGTGCGGACATTCTCGGCAAGCGCAAATCGGTCTTCGATCTGCTGGAGGAGCATCCGGCGTGCGAACTGCCGTTGCACGTCTATCTCGAGATGCTGTCGCTGCTTGCGCCGCGCTACTACTCGATCTCGTCCTCGCCTTCCGTCGATGGCTCCCGCTGCAGCATCACCGTGGGCGTGGTGGAGGATACTGCGAACTCCGGCCGCGGCATCTACAAAGGAGTGTGCTCGAATTATCTGGCCAGCCGTCGTGCCGGCGAGACGATCCATGCAACCGTGCGCGAAACCAAGGCCGGTTTCAGGTTGCCTGATGACGCTTCCGTGCCAATCATTATGATCGGTCCGGGGACGGGGCTGGCGCCGTTCCGCGGCTTCCTGCAGGAGCGCGCCGCGCTTAAAGCGAGCGGGACGAAGCTTGGTCCGGGGATGCTGTTTTTTGGCTGTCGACATCCCGAGCAGGATTACCTTTACGCCGACGAGCTCAAGTCATTCGAGGCCAGCGGCGTCGCCGAGCTACACACGGCCTTCTCTCGCGCGGAAGGCCCAAAGACTTATGTGCAGAACCTTGTCAGCGCGCAGAAAGAACGCGTCTGGAGCCTGATCGAGCAGGGCGCAATCATTTACGTGTGCGGAGATGGCGGCAAGATGGAGCCGGACGTCAAGGCGGCGCTGGTTGCGATCCATCGCGAACGGACCGGCAGCGATGCCGACGGGGGGCAACGGTGGATCGACGATCTCGGAACGAAAAACCGCTATGTCCTCGACGTCTGGGCGGGCGGGTAATTCTGCGTTCGCAGGAGTCACAACGAATCAGGCAAGCGCGCTAAGCGGCCCTCGCACTCGCCGCATGCGCATGCTTGTCGATCGCGTCAATGATTTGCGGCCACATCGGGATCGGAAGCGCATGACCCATGCCTTCGATCATCAGGAGCTTGGCGCCGGGAATAGCCGCGGCTGTAAACTTGCCGCCCTCAGGGCGCACCAAGGGGTCGACGGTGCCGTGAATCACCAGGGTAGGCGCCTTCACCGAAGCCAGCCGCTCCTTGCGGCTGCCTGATGCCAGGATAGCACGAAGTTGACGCCCGACTCCGGCCGCGTTGAGGCCGCGTTCGTATGTGCGTTCGGCCCGCGAGCGGTCGAGCGCCTCATCCTCCGGGAAACTGCCAACGCGCAGGACCTTCCAGGTTTGCGCGAAGCGCTCGAAATATTCTTCCTTAGTGGCCGGCGGCGGCGCCATCAGCAAAGCAGACGCTTCCCGGGTTGGCGGCGGGACTTTGGGGTCGCCGGTAGTCGACATGATGGAAGTGAGCGAGCGTACCCGCTGTGGAAACACAATCGCGACCTCCTGGGCGATCATGCCGCCCATCGAGGCACCCACCAGATGCGCGGATTTGACGTGAAGCGCGTCCATGAGGCCAACGACGTCCTCCGCCATGTCGCGTATTTTATAAGGCGCCGTGACCGGAATTTTGAGAAATCGCATCTTGAGCAGTTCGAGCGGGGTCAGCCGCTTGCCGCCGCTCAGCTTACTGGATTTGCCGATGTCACGATTGTCGAACCGGATTACGCGGAAGCCGCGTGTCGCAAGTTGCCGGCAGAAATCGTCATCCCAATGGATCATCTGGGCACCTAGCCCCATGATCAGCAGCATCGGTTCGGCATTGGGATCG
>NZ_DATEPI010000056.1:0-7509 GCF_035273305.1 Bradyrhizobium sp.
TTTCGGCCGCGGGATTTGCTATCATTATAGCGCAAGCCGAGTCCGATCCCGAGCTAGCGATCGAGACCGGAATTCGAGTTGATCTCCCGAAGGACATGCGTGATCGACTGCTGAGCCAGGCCGCGGAAGCGGTTCGCTCGCGGCTACTGGCGCGAGCGCCACCCCACCTTTTTGAGGAAATCCGAACTGCGATCTCGGCCGCTTCGGCCGGAGCAGATCGCGAAATGTCGAAGGTTCGTGACTTCGCCACTGCCGAACGGGTGGTCGCCCAGGTCAGGGAAGAGGGCAAGCTCAACGAGGAGGCCTTGCGGGCGTTCGCAAAGGCGCGAAAGTACGAAGAGACGGTGGTTGCCCTTGCCGAGCTGTCGCAATCGACGATCGAGGTGGTTCGTCCCTTGATGCAAAGCCTTCGTGATGATGGCGTCTTGATCCCCTGCAAGGCGGCAGAGCTTGGCTGGGAGACTGTCCACGCGGTCCTCGAGAGCCGGTTTGCGACCGGCTCAATGGGGCCACGCGAGATCGCCAGGGCAAAAGGACAATACGCGGCGCTGACCATTGAGAATGCGCGTCGCTTGCTCCGGTTTTGGCAGGTTCGATCGCTGTCCTAGCTGATCTCTATTCGGTGCACCGGTCTATTCGGTGCACCGGGACGCACTGAGCCGAGCAGGGTTCGTAGGTGATCGAAATCACTTTTCGGGCTCAGTCAGAAGACATTGATTGATATGCGTGGTGCGATCCCTCGGGAGTACTTTTGCTTCCTCCGCCTTGCGCTGGCACCGTATCATCTTGACCTGTTCTGCGCGCCGCTTTTCCGCCGCTTCGCGAAATTCGGGAGCGACGACATTCGGATCGACCAGCTTTTGCGCGAGGGCCGGCCTCGCTGGGACGAACGCGGTCATGAGCATTGAAAACACAAGGAGGTGCAAAAGGGATCGCATCGCAAATTCCCCCAAAAAATCGCTGCTGACGTTGCGCCCCTAACATGAGGGCCAGCAGCTTCGTAGCTATGTCGGCTGCCGCTGTATGTTAACGAGATCACATTGAGACGCAAATTGTCCTAGGGCGAGGTGTTCCTGGTTGCGTGGTCGGCGCCGGAAGCAATGCTTCTCAACAATCGGCCAGCACGGCTTCCCACCGCCTCAGGAGCGATGTTCGCGGAGCGTCATCGATACGCAACCGGTCGGCGATCCAGTCAAAGATGAACTCATTCGCAAGCGTCGGATTGTCGATGTGATCTTGCGAAGCTGCCGTATCGGGGCCGCGGAATATTTTCAGCGTAGCGTCGCGCTGATCCGACTTGATCTGGCCAAACAGGCCGCTGACGTGGTCTGCCTCAAGCCAGCCATGCTCGCCGATGGTGATCAAGACCGGACACTTTATCCTGCGGCTGACTCGGCCAACTTCGAGCCCGGTGGAGAGGAGATTGGCTTCAGCCGTCTTGCCGCGCATTGCAAAGAACTCTCGCTCGTGCAAATCCCAGATGCCTCCATCGCAAACCGCGGCCGCGAAGCGATCATCGAGGGCAATTCCCCGTGCGACGAACGAGCCCGAACTGTTTCCAAGAATCGCTATTCGGGTTCTATCGACATCGTTCCTGGCCACGAGGTAATCCATGACATGGCCAATCGCGGTCTCCAGATCCGGGCGGCCGGCCAGCTGCGCGAATTGCGCGCCGCTGCCTGATCCGAGTAGATCCACCGCGAGCAGCGCTAAGCCGCGATCGGCCGCGTACCGCGCAACTTTGTAGAGATACTCTTCCTTGCGATGGCCTGGTTCACCGATGCAAATGACAACCGGCGATGGGGATGACGCCTTCGGAGCCGGCAGGAAATAGCCTTGCAACGGGTAGCCATCAAGCCAGGGAATCTCAATGGCCGCGCCGGCGGGCTTGCGATCTTTAAGGTAGCTTCGCGCGCATGCCCGCATTCTGGCGAGAACGGTCTGTCGTCTCTTGTCTGCGCAATCGAAAGGGAACATGGCCGCGTTGTAGTAGTTCGTCGCACGCAGCCAGTTGCTTTGGGCCGTCAGCAAATTGCCGCGCGCAATGGCCCTGTCGGCGCGTTCGGCGCTTACATCGGCGGTTTTCTTCCATTCCTCAAACCAGGACTGCTCGTCCTTTGGATCGATCCGGTTCGCGGTGAGGAAGCATTCAGAAACAGTCGAGCCACCTTCTTGAGCTGCTCCCAGGAGCCTCATCAGTTCGGTCGAAAGGTCTTGATTGTCGGGCCAATGGGTCCACCCCCTGGGATCGAACTGAGGTCGCAAGCAGAGTGGCCCTTCGCAGCTAGACTTGGTTTATTGAGGCACGCGAGATGGGCTCCATCGATGGAGCCTTTATTTTTGACCACCCGATCCGGTTGCGTTCAATCGGGCGAGGGGCTCAGAGATCGATCGCGACTTTCAAGCAGGCTTTCTCAAGTCGATTTTTCAGGGAGGTTAGTTTGGCTGTGAAGGCTGCGAGTTCTCGATCCTTGAATTCCGCAAAGATGAACTCGCTCAGGGTTTCCTGCTGGGAGGCCAAATTCGCCATCTGCTTGTATGCCTTGTCCGTCAAGGACATCTGCACGATTCTGGCGTCATCCACAGAGGTCTTCCGGCGCATGAACCCCTTCTTCTCCAGCAGCTTCGATTGCGTTGTGACGAAGGATGGATCCACGTGAAGCATCTTTGATACGACCTTCACCGGAACGCCTTCGCCCTGATCGAGATCCGCCAAGGCCAGCAGGATCATCCACTGCGGACCGCTGATTCCCAGAGCCTTCGCCCAGAAATAGCGGAGCTCCTGCAGGTAGACGTTGATCGAAGCGACTTCCCACGTGAAGCGCTTGATGACGTCCTGATTCTTTGCGGCATCGCCCCGATCAGCCCGTTTCGCCAAGTCCACTGAACTCGCTCCCTTATTGAGGCCAGCTCCCGCGGCTCAATATCGATCCGTTCGAGGTAGGGCGCAATTGAAAAAATCAGGTAACAAGATCAAGCATCTGATGAGCTTTTGGACCCATGAACAGGCCGAAACAAGGTGTTGCGCGGCGGACACACCGCACCTGCAAACAAATAGCTTACTCAATAAACTATTTTGATTACGTAATTTCAGCATGCATAGTTCGTGAGGCGACTGGGGGCCAGATCGTCCCGTTACGTGGTTCGCTTTTGTCCCTCGCGTCACGCGGGTGTGTCCGAAGACGCGAATGACAGAGCGGTTTTCAAGGGATCAGGGGACCAACCCTCGGGTGTTCGCACCCGGCGGAGCCGGAACCTTCCCACAACTGGAGGTTAACATGAAGATTGTTAAGAGCCTTATGCTCGGCTCAGCGGCGGGTCTGATCGCCGTGGGTGGGGCACAGGCAGCTGATCTTCCGCTCAAGGCCAAGGCCGTCGAGTACGTGAAGGTCTGCTCTCTGTATGGTGCCGGTTTCTACTACATCCCGGGCACCGACACCTGCATCAAGCTGGGTGGCTATTTGCGTGCTGACGTGGTGGTCAACACCAACACCGACAGCACGGGCAATACATCGGGCGCCGGTGGTGCGATGAACCGGTTCACGAACGGTTACACTTGGCGTTCGCGTGAAGACCTCAACATCGATACCCGCACCGCGACCGAATATGGCGTGGTCCGCACTTTCTTCGACGCGACGTTTACCTGGACGACAGACAGCTTCGCCGGACAAGGCAACGGATCGACTGTTTACTCGCCGATCGGCACGGTTTCCGCGCCGAACAACGCAAACGCGGGCGCGGTGGCCGGTGGTACAGTTGGCGTCTACTATGCGTTTATCCAGTTCGCTGGCTTCACGATGGGTAAGGCCATCTCGCAATTCAGCGCTCCCTGGACGGCCTATCCCGGCAACATCTATGACGGTCTCGTCGGCGGTGGCGGCACGGTCACCGGCGTCAATCAGTTCACCTACACTGCTGACTTTGGCAACGGCGTCAGCGGCACGCTGTCGGCCCAGGACTCGGTCGCCTACTATCAGGCGGGCGTGAACAACATCAGCGCTGGTGGCGCCTTTGGTACCGGTGACTACGCTGGAACGATTTCTCCTGACTTCGTCGGCGTGCTCAAAGTTGACCAGGCTTGGGGTCTCGCCCAGCTATCGGTCGCCGCCCATGACAACCATGCCGCCTACTACGGCGCCACGGAACTTACTAGCCATCCGGACGACCGATGGGGCTTTGCGGTGCAGGGCGCCCTATCGATCAAGAACATCCCGACCGGAGTTGGTGACGTGATCAACATCCAGGGCGTGTATACGGATGGTGCAACCCGTTACAACATCCAGGACTTGGCGGCCTCGGCGGGTGCGAACACCGTTTATGGTGGAACGAACCTGGCAGGAGCCTACCAGAGCGTTGGATTTGGCATTGCGCCTGACAGTGTGTTCGCGGCGGGAGGTCAGCAACAGCTGGTTCAGACCTGGGGCATGCGCGGTGGCTATACCCACAATTGGAATCCCTTCTGGAACACCAGCCTCTACGGTGCTTTCGCTGCGATCCATTATAATGACGAGGCTAAGAACCTGATCTGCGGTTCTGGCGGTGCGGGTGGTTCGTTCCAAAGGACCTTCGGCACGGGCGTAACCTCTTGCAACCCCGACTACAACATCGGGCAGCTTGGTCTGATCACGCGATGGACGCCGGTCACTAACCTGACCTTCGCGGCTGATCTAACGTACACCCATCTGGATCAGAAAATGGAAGGCACGGCCGTTGCCGGCAGCAACACTATTGGTAAACCGGGAGCCCCAGCCGTGTACGAGCTCAAGGATCAGAACACTGTGCTCCTGCTCCTCCGCGCTCAGCGCAACTGGTAATCCGGTTCGTCTGACTACGATCTGACAAAACCCCCGGCGGGGCAACTGCCGGGGGTTTTGCATTGCGGACTACCGGTCAAAAGCCTCATCGGCGAACGACTAACCTGCTCTGGATACCCGAATTCTCCTTTGATGAACGAGGCGAAGCGGAAACGCAAAAACATGATTTACTCATATAATAAATTCATCTATGTTCCATTTAGGTAGTCGGCCAAATCGTTTGGCGGCCTCTTAGTCTCAAGCAGACGCAAACCTACTTTATGAAAACCTCCGAAAACCTTCGGCAATGCCCTGCCGAAGGTTTTTTCGTTTTGGGAGATTTCAGTAGGCAGCTCCGCCGCGCGATAGTCGGCTCGACTCGCTGCTAAGCGATCCACGTTGCCGCGGCGACCTCGGCAAGAGCCTTACGCCCGCTACATCCTGATGTGCCTGCAACGCGATCTCAAAGCATCGCAAACGCGCTTGAGACCATCGCCACCGGTTTGTTGTCCGCGGCGCTCGACAACGTGACGCGGCCGAAGCTCATGGAGCGCCCGAGCCGGACCACCCGCGCATCCGCCAGCACATCGGCCGACGCCACGGCGCGCATGAAATGCGTGGTTTGGTCCACCGTCGTCATCGGCCGGTACCCGCGATTGGCCGCGAGTATCGCGATCACCATCGCGGTGTCGGCGAGCGCCATCAGTGCCTGACCGCATACAATGCCGCCGTGCCGGCACAAGCGTTCGGAAAAGCCCATGCGCAAAATCGCACCTGGCTGCCAGTCCGCGGCGGCTTCAGCCGGCCGGGCGTAATCCAGTACGCTGATCGACAGCCCGAGATCCTGTACCCATGGGGCGAACACGTCGGCAAGGACGCGACGGGCTTCATCGATGTCGAACTCAGTCTCTTGCTGGCCGCTTTGCATGAGTCTTCATTCCCCCAGGCACCTGGCACGCATTCTAGAGGGCATTTTGCAGAAGGGAACACTGCCCGCGCGTTCCGAGCCGCCCAGTGGCGGCCTTGGCCTTGCGCTCGCCGCGATGGTATAGGTGAGCAAAACGGGGGAATTTTCGATGAGAGTTTTCCGCTTGACGCTTGTGGTCGCGCTGCTGGCAGGGCCGGGTTACGCGGTGGCACAGACACCCAATATCAATTTGATTCCGGAGCTCCAATCCAAGACGCCGGAGGAAAAGGAAGCCGAGGCCGAGAGGGACAAGGCCTATAAGGAATCGCTGAGGAAAATCCCGGACGCGAAGACCTCTGCCGATCCCTGGGGTTCGGTGCGCGGGGGCGAAACCGCCAAAGCTGCAACACCTGCCAAGCCGCGGGCTAAAACCGGCAGCACGCAAACCAGGACGGAAGCGCGTTAGAGCGCTTTCAAGCGAATTGCACGTCGGCGGGCGTGAAGAAAACCCGAAGAAGAAGCTGAGGCCCGATTCTGATTCAACCAGAACCGATCAGGCTATAGGACAGTCGGAAAGCAACCGCGACCGGTTCGCTGATTGATCGCTTTTTTAGCTTAGCGTTGTCTAGCTTAACGTGGCGGATTGCTCCACCAGCGTCTCGTAGCACTCGCAAGACATTCGCGTCAGCGCGGCGCGGTCGATGATCCTGATCACGCCTCGGGAGTAGGTGATGGCGCCGGCGTTCTGCACCTTGCTCGCCACCTCGGTCACGGAGGTGCGCCTCACCCCCAGCATCTCAGCGAGAAATTCCTGAGTCAGAGGTACGGTCGTGCTCGCCGCGCGATCGGCGCACTGCAGCAGCCAGCGGCAAAATCGGGCCTCGATGGAGTGCAGCGCGTTGCACGCGGCGGTGATCCGGGCTTGCGAGAGCAGCACTTCGTTGTAACGGATCGCGAGATTGCGTACGGGATCGCTGCTTGCGGCGACAGTACGGAAGTGGGTCGCCGCGATCTTGCTCGCCGCCATCGGCATCTGCACCACAACCCGGACCAGTGATTTGTACAGGCCAAGCCCGGCCATGGCGCCGACGACGCCTTCGCGGCCGACCGTGGCTGTCTCGATAGCCTTTCCGTCGCGCAGCACGGCGAGCAGGGACAGCATGCCATAATGCGGGAAATAGACGTGATCGACCTCGTCCCCGGCCTCGATCAGCACCGCGCCCTGCTGCAGGGCGATGGTCGAAATGTGCGGAAGCAGACGAGCGAAATCGCCTCGGGGAAGGGACGCCAGAAGCTTATTGTCCAAGGGGAGACCGACTTTTGAAACCTGCATTGACACTGCGATATCCCGCCCGGTCGGTCGGGCCGATGTACCGCAGGCATCTGCAAGGGCGCTCCGAGAGGCGTCCTGCGGAAAGGTTTTATAGGGATCGGCGCGGTCATTGTCGGTCCGGTAACCGTCATAAGCTCTTTTGCAAATCATTGAGATACCGCGCAATTTAGGCGGACCACGCTCTTCGGCTTCGCAATCCGGTGTACGAAATCGGACACAAGGCCGTTCACGCGTTTCTACTGACCGGCAATGAAGCAATCCGTCCCGGGCCTCCCACGCGCCGGCGCCGGCAAGCCTCCGCGGCAATCAGCCATCGTATGAAGCTTGTGTTGCTCAGATGATTGCATTGCTCCGGTGGGGCAGGCTCAAGGTGGGACTCGGTTTGCCTCGATTGAGCCATATATTGGTTGGGGACGTTATTTGTGGAGTTGCGATATGGCCTTTCGCCCCCGCGAATTGGCAGATCGGATGGCCGC
>NZ_DATEPI010000057.1:0-7964 GCF_035273305.1 Bradyrhizobium sp.
GATAAGTAAGAAAGAGCGAGCTTCGCTCGTCTCGACCCACCAATTGGCTGTTTGAAATCTAAATCGAAGATGAGCCAACAACCGTCATGGCCGGGCTTGTCCCGGCCATCCACGTCGTTTTCCAGAGCAGCGCATGTTGAAACGCAAAAATCCGCCAAAGCAGCTGGTGCTTTGGCGGATCCGTTCGTCGCCTCGAGCCGGGTTGTTATATGAGCAGCCTCTAAGCCGCCGCTGCCTTGGCGGAGGTCGGCACCGACGCGATCGTCTTCAGGATCTGAGAAGCGATCTGATAGGGGTCGCCTTGCGAGTTCGGACGGCGATCTTCCAGATAGCCCTTGTAGCCGTTGTTGACGAAGCTGTGGGGCACGCGAATCGAAGCGCCGCGATCGGCGACACCATAGCTGAAGGTGTCAATCGAGGCGGTCTCGTGCTTGCCGGTCAGGCGCATGTGGTTGTCCGGACCGTAAACCGCGATGTGTTCGGCGCGATTGGTCTTGAAGGCTTCCATCAGCCTTTCGAAATAGTCCTTTCCGCCGACTTCTCTCATGTACCTGGTGGAGAAGTTTGCGTGCATGCCGGAGCCGTTCCAGTCGGTGTCGCCGAGCGGCTTGCAGTGGAACTCGATATCGACGCCGTATTTTTCAGCGAGACGCAGCATCAGATATCGCGCCATCCACATCTCATCGGCGGCCCGCCTGGAGCCCTTGCCGAAAATCTGGAATTCCCACTGGCCTTTCGCGACTTCGGCGTTGATGCCTTCATGGTTGATCCCCGCCGCGAGGCAAAGGTCGAGATGCTCTTCCACCATCTGCCGGGCGACATCTCCGACATTTTTGTAGCCAACGCCGGTATAGTATGGCCCCTGCGGCGCCGGATAGCCGGTGGAGGGGAAGCCAAGCGGGCGACCATCCTTGTAGAAAAAGTATTCCTGTTCGAAACCGAACCACGCGCCCTCGTCATCGAGAATGGTAGCGCGCTTGTTGCTGGCATGCGGGGTCCTGCCATCAGGCATCATGACTTCGCACATCACCAGCGCGCCATTGGTGCGCGCGCCATCCGGATAGATCGCGACCGGCTTCAGCACGCAATCGGAGCTGTGGCCCTCGGCCTGCATGGTCGAACTTCCATCGAAGCCCCACAACGGAAGCTGTTCGAGCGTCGGAAAAGCGTCGAATTCCTTGATCTGCGTTTTGCCGCGCAGGTTCGGCGTCGGCGAGTATCCGTCGAGCCAGATATACTCGAGCTTATACTTGGTCATTGGGCCTCTCATGAATTGATGATGCAAGAGCTGGGGAACGCACGCCGGTCGAGCGACGCCAACCAACCTACCCGGCCACCTTCGGCCATCATCCATCTAGCAATTAAGGTGCCAAATCAGTGCATTGCGGCGCCCACGTGGGGTGACCAACCAGGCTCGCCATCTCGCTCTTCTGCGGCGGCATTGGGGTGCGGCATAGGCGCGCGCAGGGAGGTGCAATTACGTCGAAATCCGGCCCGATCTCGCGCCAGTTTTCGACTTCGCCGTCCGGGTGATCAAGGCCGCGGCACAGCTTCGCAACATTCGACCGTAAGGCGACGCTGCGCGGCAACTTGGCCACGGCTCGGACGTTGGCCCGGCATCGCCTGCCCTGCGACATGCAAAAGCGACAAATGCCTAAAATCTATACAGAAGCTGATTTTGTTTTGGTCAGGTTGCATCAGTGGAATGCAGCGCCAATATCGCCTTTGGTAACCGGCCGAGAACGACTGGGGCGCAGCATGGTTATGATTTGTCGGCCATTCGAAAACGGGTCGAGACCAAGAGGGACGATCACATGAATGCGCGCTTGAATAGCGGGTCCGCAAAGATCTACCAATTCCCGCCCAGGGGCCGCACCCAACTCGGCGTGCATTCGCAGGACGAGCCTCGATCTCGCCCGCCCCAGAGCTCGTCGGCGTTGAGCACGGCTGCCTGCAGCGGAAGCTGGTATCACGAAGCGGCGATCCAGGAGTCGGAGCCAACACGGAATCGTTGATAACAGCCGCAAGCCTGAGCTTAAACTCCACTCATGTCAGAGACCCCTGCCCGTCACCTCAACCTCTTCGGCGCCAGTAATTTCCGCGATCTCGGCGGCTATCCCGGAAAAGATGGCCGGCCCGTTCGGTGGCGGCAGATCTTTCGCTCCAATCATCTAGGGCAGCTCACGGATGCCGATATCAATATCCTGCGATCCCTCCGTCTAAAAAGCGCGTTCGACTTACGCGGCGCCGAGGAACGTGCCACTGCAATCTGCTGTCTTTCCGATATCGCCGTTCACTCGCTGGCGATCGAGCCGACAGTCGTTGCTACCCTGCGCGCGCGAGGCGCCAGTGGTGTCGCACTATCGTCCTCCGATGCGATCGAGGTGATGCGCGATTCCTATCGAAGTTATGTCCGCTCGAATACCGCAAGCTTCCGCACGTTATTCACCCATCTGCTTGAGGACCGCGCGCCGTTGGTGATCCATTGCAGCGCCGGCAAGGATCGCACCGGCTTCGCCTGCGCGCTGATTTTACATGCGCTTGGCGTGCGCGATGAGCTGATCGCCGAGGATTATTTGCTCACCAACCGCTTCTATCGCCGCGAGCCCTCGGCTTCGAGCGATCTTCCCGACAATGTCAGTCAGGTTCTGGGCTCGGTGCAAACGTCATTTCTCGCCGCCGCGTTCGACGCAATCAGCACCGATTACGGCAACCTCGAATGTTATTTTACGGACGGATTGGGGGTCGGTGCGGATCAACGCGCGAGGCTCCAGGCGCGCTACCTGGAAACCTGAACTACTGCTTATGGAGATTTCAGGGGTGAACCAACCGTTACGCGGCGGCTTCCAACTCCGCATCGAGATCAGCGATGACGTCCTCGAACGCCGAGATTGCCTGCTGGACCGCGGCGATCTGCATCAATTCCCAGCCGCTCACCGGTCCCCTGCGGTTCTGGAGCGCGACGATGAGATCCCTTCGCTGTTCCTTAAGCTGAACAAGCGGTAAACCGTGATCGGGTAGATGTCTCATGATGTATTCCAGTCCCTGCATTGAACGCCCAATTGCTGGTCTATAGCGGGGCCGGTCTGAAATTCGCTTACGGAACTCGGGCAAATTTTATCTAACTCCAACGGGCACGAGGCTCCATCATGGACGGAAAAGTCGTTGTCATAACCGGAGCGTTGGGCGCCCTCGGCAAAGTGGTCGCGGAGAGTGCGCTGGCACGCGGCGCGCGCGTTGCCGGAGTGGATCACGCCGTCTCACGAGTCGGCGCAACGGGCAATCGGCTCGAGCTTGGCGGTGTCGATCTTTCGAACGCCGCGGCGGCCAAAACGGCGATTGACAATGTCGCGTCGCATTTCGGCAGGATCGATGCGCTGGTCAATATCGCTGGTGGCTTTGCCTTTGAGGCGGTCGCGGACGGCGAGACGAACACCTGGCAACGAATGTACGCCCTCAACGTGCTTACCGCGTTGAACGCATCGCGGGCTGCCATCGGCCATCTCACCGCTTCCGGCGCGGGGCGAATCATCAATGTCGGCGCGATGGCTGCGCTCCAGGCCGGCTCCGGAATGGGACCTTATGCTGCCTCCAAGGCCGGCGTGCACCGCTTGACCGAGGCGCTCGCCGCCGAGTGG
This sequence comes from Bradyrhizobium sp., assembly GCF_035273305.1. Lineage (GTDB taxonomy): Bacteria > Pseudomonadota > Alphaproteobacteria > Rhizobiales > Xanthobacteraceae > Bradyrhizobium. Next base: position 3,639 of record NZ_DATEPI010000057.1, read on the forward strand.
AAAGGCAAGATCACAGTCAACGCCGTGCTCCCCTCCATCATCGATACACCTGCCAATCGCGCCAGCATGCCGCAGGCAGACTTCGGCAAATGGGTAGCACCGCAAGAGCTCGCCGAGGTGATCCTGTTTCTAATTAGCCATGCCGCCAGCGCCGTGACTGGCGCTTTGATTCCGGTGAGCGGCCGTGTCTAGCCATTCACGACAACAGGCCTCACGTCTTCACGAGCTTTTTCAATACCGCGCTAAAGCGAATGCTTCGTTTGCCGGCCAGCGCGGTCGCTTCCGCGAGAGCTCCTTCCTCATCGTAGCTTCCGGAGAACCCGACGCCGACCTCGCGACCACCGAACACCGGCCGGGCGCCCTGACTAGGCGTGTGCTCATGGTTGACCAGTTCGCCTTTCCATCTGCCGTTCGAACTGGAGCAGGACCCGATGTAATCGAAAAATGCGTCGCCACCGCGGATTTTACCGTCGTGCAGCACCATCACACCGGTGTTGCCGCCGTCGAGTCCGTCAAGCATCCGGATGTGAATGGAGTAAAGACCGTTTCCAATCCCGCCTTTTCCGGCCGGCGGCGGCACCGGGGGCGCCCCCGCTTCGCTGATCGGAGTCATCACCGAGTTGAAAGCAATGTCGGGCAACTGCGTCGTACCGCCTTCGAAAAAATATTGCGTACCCTGTCGCCGGCCCGTGAGCGACAGGGTGATCTCATCGACTTTGAAGAGCGGCTGGAATTTCGGATCGTCATTGTGACGCTTACTCGAAATGTCGACCAGCACCTCGTCATTTTCGCCATCCCGATACGTGCCGATGAACGCAAATGCCGAATTCCCGCCCATCATTTTGCCGTCCCAAACGTAGAGGACGCCGCGGCGCGAGCCGTGCACGGTATGCATCTCAACCTTGTAGAGTCCCTCTTCCATTGTCGCTCCGGCCTTTTTGGCCCGAAAATCCAGCCCTGCCAGCGCATATACATTGGCTGCCATGCCGCGCGCCATCAATCCCACCAATTAGCCCCATTTCGGTTCCGCTCGAAATGAGGCGATCCCACATGGTTTTGGCGGTACGCCCGATCTACCTAACGGTCATCCGGGGTAAACTGGCAGTATTGAGTCGCACTTCGCGCTATCGGAGCCAGCTTGGAAACCGCGCTTTACCTTCCCGTCAAGCGTTTCCTCGAAAACCTCGGCTTTACGGTCAAGGGAGAGGTCGGCGGCTGCGATCTCGTGGGCCTGAGCGCGGGCGAGCCGCCGATCGTCGTGATCGGAGAATTGAAGCTGTCCTTTAATCTTGAATTGATTTTGCAGGCCGTTGATCGCGCCGGCGCGTGCGACGAGGTATGGGTTGCCGCCAAACTGTCAGCGACCGGCAAGGGACGCGAGAGCGACAGCAGATATCGCAACCTCTGCCGCCGGCTCGGCTTCGGGATGCTCGCCGTCACCAACACCGGCGCGGTGGAGGTGATCGTCGAGCCGCCGACCACCAGTCCCCGGCGAGACAAGAAAAAGCGCTCGCGATTGGTCGCGGAACATCGCCGTCGCAAAGGCGATCCCGCTATGGGTGGCAGCACCCGCGCGCCGATCATGACGGCTTATCGCCAGCAGGCGCTAGCGTGCGCATCCGCGCTTGCGCAAGGCCCTCGGCGCGTGCGCGACCTCAAACCGGAAATTCCTGACGCTGCGAAAATTCTGCTACACAATGTGTACGGCTGGTTCGACCGCGCTGAGCGCGGCATTTACGTCCTGACCGAGGCCGGACAGGCAGCATTGAGGCGATGGCCGCAGCAACCGGTGGATTTGCGAGCGCGGCCGAGCCAGTGCCGTGATCACGCCGATGCAATCTCTGGAAAGCAGGGTGATTACAGCAACGACAGTCCTTGTGCATAGATTTGAAGCCGGGAATGCATAGCTGGTTTGCCACTCGTTTTGTGTATTGCAATGCAATATCGAGCCTCCTAGTTATCTGCGGTCAAATCAGAGGCCCCGGATGAGCGAAAATTGGAATACGAAATATGGGCCACGTCGCGTCCGACGCGATCCGCCCACGCTTGACGAAGCAATCTTTGCCGCCATTGGCATCACCGATGATCAGGAAGCTCAGGCTGAAATCGCCGCTTCTCTGATGGGAATGCCGGTTGATGCGGTAACGCCGGAAGTGAAGAAGATCGCGCGTACATCCGCACGCTCTTCGACCCGCGTCATCGCGGGCGAACAGGGCGCGCAACGCTCCGTGGTGGTCGAGCGCCGGGTTGTCAGGAAATTCGGCAACGATAAGCGGATGGGGACTTAAGTAACCCGGGGAGTTCTAAAGAGGGTATTCCCAAAAGCAGCGTTTAGGATCAGACCAGCACCATTTGCGTCTGCGTTACTACCGCGACCAGCTTTCCGTCCTCAGTCTCCAGCCGTGTCTGCCAGACTTGCGTTCGTCGACCGCGATGCACCGGGGTCGCGGTGGCGACGAGGGTCGCGCCTTCGCGCGCGCCGCCGATGAAATTCGTCTTGCTTTCGATGGTGGTGGTACCCTTCGCGTCATCAGGCAAATTGATCACGGTAGCCGCCGCGCCGACCGAATCCGCAAGCGCCATGATTGCGCCGCCATGAATGGTATGGCCGAGTGTGCAGAGATCAGGTCGAACCAGCATTCGCGCGACCACACGATCCCTTTCGGCCTCGGTAAAGGTGACGCCCTTCAGTTCAGCGAATGGCATTTTCATCGAATTCACTCTTTCAAGCGGCGTCATCAGCGATAATCCTCTCATTTTCTTCGAAACATACGCGGGGCTTGGACAACCATCCAATGCTTCATCAAGACTGTTGTTGAAACGATTACCCGCGAGGTCAAGTCTACGATGAGATTTGTCGGTTGGTGACAAACCGTTGGTTTTCGACCATATGGTTCGGATGCGCTACTTCCCTCCCCGCCGCATCGTCTGTCTCACAGAAGAGACCGTCGAGACATTGTATCTGCTCGGAGAACAGGACCGCATCGTCGGGGTTTCCGGTTATGCCGTCCGCCCGCCTCAGGTCAGGCGCGAGAAGCCGCGAGTTTCCGCGTTTATATCGGCCGACATTCCCAAAATCCTGAAGCTCGAGCCGGATCTCGTGCTGGCCTTCTCCGATTTGCAGGCAGAGATCGTTTCCGATCTCGTCCGCGCCGGCGTGCCCGTTCATGTTTTCAATCAGCGAGATATCGCCGGCATTCTCGCAATGATCCGCACTGTCGGTGCGCTGGTTGGCGCGGTCGACCGAGCCGATCGGCTTGCAACCAGCTACGAACAACGCCTTGCAGCCATCGCTTCGGTACCCAGGCCTTTGCCAAAACCAAAGGTGTATTTCGAGGAGTGGGACGATCCGCTGATCAGCGGCATCGGGTGGGTCTCCGAGCTGATCGAAATCGCGGGCGGAGAGGACGTGCTGCCAAACCTGCGGTTTCAGCATGCGGCAAAGGATCGGATCATTTTGCCCGATCTCGTCCGCGAGACCACGCCGGATGTGATCCTGGCATCGTGGTGCGGCAAGAAAGTCGTGCCGGACAGGATCAGAAATCGACCGGGCTGGAGTGATCTTCCTGCCGTCCGCAATAATTGCATTATCGAAATCAAATCGCCATTAATCTTACAGCCCGGCCCGGCGGCGCTCACCGACGGACTGAATGCGATCGTCGCCGCGCTTTGGCCCTCCGGCTAGATCCGCTCAAGCCCGCACCATTCCGCGACGAACAGCGCGATGGCTTTGGTCGATTGGCGCAACGATTCCAGATCAACATACTCGTTGAAGCCGTGCATCGCTGCGCCGGTCGCTCCGAAGCAGAGGCTCGGAATATTGTAGTACAATCCATAAAAGCGAGTGTCGGTAAGCGCCGTAAACGCGAGGTCGGAAACCGTGCCGCCATATACTGTCTGGAAAGCCTTGCCGAAGGCAGCCTCCGAATCTGCGGAATCCTTCAGTTCATAACCGTCGGACAGAAAGCCGGACCATTGCACTTCGGGCGGATTGTTCGAGAGGAAGCGATGATCGCGTGCCGCGGAGGAGATGCACGCGAGTATTTCGGCCTGGCAATCGGCGACCGACCATCCGGGCAATATCGCGATCCGGCAATTGATATCGCACCAGGCCGGCACGCTGGAGGCCCAGTCACCGCCCTTGATAATGCCCGGATTGAAATTGATCGGATGGGTTACCGCGTTAAAGTTGCGATCGGCCTTGGCGCGCTCATTCCAGTCTGACTCAAGTTTTTGCAGCGCGTGGATGAGATGGTAGCCTGCCACGATGGCGTTCGAGCCGGCACCGGCCTCGAACACGTGCACAGGATGGCCCCGCACTTTCAA
>NZ_DATEPI010000058.1:0-7517 GCF_035273305.1 Bradyrhizobium sp.
GCCGCTGGCTGATGGCGCCGTTCTATCTCGGTCTCGTCATCAGCCTGGCAGTGCTGTTGCTGAAATTTTTCATGATGCTGTGGGAGTTCATCCTGCATGCGCCCGGCGCCAAGGAGGCCGACATCATCCTCGGCGTGCTCAGCCTGATTGACGCGTCGCTGACCGGAAACCTCATTCTGATTGTCGTGTTTTCCGGCTACGAGAATTTTGTCTCCCGGATCGATCCCGGCGGTCATCCGGACTGGCCGGCCTGGATGACCAAGGTCGATTTCAGCGGGCTCAAACAAAAGCTGCTCGCCTCCATTGTGGCCATTTCCGCCATCCAGGTGCTGAAGGCCTTCATGAATCTCGATGCGGCTTTCGATCCGTCAAAAATGGGATGGCTGGTCGGCGTTCATCTTGTGTTCGTGATCTCGACGCTGCTGTTGGCGCTGTCGGATCGATGGGGTGATCGCGGTACCGAGTAGGTATTAGCGCTCAGCGGGCAGGTCCTGTTCCGGGCCATTCGCGGCACCAGCTTTTTCTGCCGCATCGCGGACGCTGCGAAATTCCTTCGTCGCCGGATCGAGTACGAAAAGCGAGCCCTCCGCGACGCCGAAATAAGCCCCGTGCAGATTCATTTCGCCGCGCTCGACCGCCGCGCGGACGAACGGAAAGGTCATCAGGTTTTCAAGGCTGCGGAACACGGCCGCTTTCTCGATACGCACGGTGAAATCCTGCATCGTCTCGTGCTCGCGTTGCTCCACCTGCTCACCCGGTTTGATAAACATCGCCATCCATTTGCCGATGAAATCGCCGGGTGACAGTGGCTCGATATCATCGATGAAAGCGCGGATGCCGCCGCATTGCGCATGGCCGAGAACCACGATGTGCTTCACGCGCAGGACCGAAACCGCATATTCCAGCGCGGCCGAAACGCCGTGAGCGCCGCTATCGGGCTGATATACGGGGACCAGATTGGCGACATTGCGCACCACGAACAATTCGCCCGGCCCGGCATCGAAGATCACCTCCGGTGACACCCGGGAGTCACAACAGCCGATCACCATCACTTCGGGCGATTGGCCGCGTTCGGCGAGATGGCGATAGCGCGACTGCTCGGTCGGAAGCCGTTGCGAAGCGAACGTACGGTAGCCCTCGAGCAGGCGTGCTGGAAATGCTGGCATGCGAATGGATAACCATAAGCCCCAATGCGGAACAAGCCTTTCGAACCAAAGCCACAGATGTTATCGCGTGGGGACTTGTTCCAAAGGAAGGTCCCTCATGATCCGTCCGCGCCGAAGCCTGTTGTTCATGCCGGGTTCGAATCCACGGGCGCTGGAAAAAGCACGAAACCTGCCGGCCGACGGCATTATCCTCGACCTCGAGGATTCGGTGGCGCCCGAAGCAAAGGCGATGGCCCGGGATCAGATCGCGGCCTCTGTGGCCGCAGGCGGGTTCGGCAAGCGCGAGGTCCTAATCCGCGTCAACGCGCTGGACTCGCCGTGGTGGATCGACGACTTCACCATGGCCGGCAAGGTCCGGCCCGACGGCATTCTGGTTCCGAAAGTTTCCAGCGTTAAGGATTTGACCGCGATCGCCGACCGGCTCAGCGATATCAACGCCGACGCATCGATCAGGGTCTGGGCGATGATCGAGACGGCGCGCGCGGTGCTGCATGCCGAGGAACTCGCCGCCGCCTCCCGCGATTCCGAGATGCGGCTTGCCGGCTTTGTGTTCGGACCAAACGACATCTCCCGCGAGACCCGGATGCGAATGCAGCCCGGCCGCGAGGCGATGCTGCCGCTCATTACGCATTGCATCCTGGCGGCGCGCGCCTACGGCCTCGAAATTCTGGATGGACCCTACAGCGACTTCAGCAACATCAATGGATTTGGACAGGAATGCACTCAGGCGCGCGCTCTTGGCTTCGACGGCAAGACGCTGATCCATCCGGGCCAGATTGAAGCATGCAATGTCATCTTCACGCCTCCGTCGGAGGAAGTAGCACAGGCGCGCAGGATAATCGCAGCTTTCGAACGCCCAGAAAACTCCTCCCGTGGCGCCATCCAGCTCGACGGCCAAATGGTGGAGCGGCTGCACGCCGACATGGCCAGGCGGACGATTGCGATCGCCGACGCCATCAGGTCTGCGAGCAAATAATGTACGTGAGGAAATGAATGAGCAGCGTTCAGGAAGCCCCGAAACGATCCGATGCCCACGCATAGAGGCTGCCGGGAAGAGGAGCTTGATTACCTCGACCTTTGGGCGAGATGTGCAGCCCTATGACGGCGGGATCGCCAATCAGCGCTGAGAAATCCGAACGCTCGAAGAAGCGCTTTGGCTCCGCGTGAATTGCGTAGAATGATTTCCGCGGCAATGCGAACCGCAGTTCCCCAGTGCGGGAAGCAAGCGCCGTCAAGGCTCCCGGACCAAAAAGGGAAACGCGAATGTCGGACAGGCGATTGGAGCCGCCGCGGAGCCGGCGCAGGAAGAATGTCAGGCGATGCCGTAGCCCTAGCCACTCCGGAATCAGCTCCTCTTGCTCGATCAGTCGCTCGAACGCCAGCACGATGGGATTTCGGGACGGCAAATAAAGTACGGAATTGCCGAGCCGACGCGGGTGTTCCCAGGCGAAATATGGCTTGGCCAGGTTGATCTCGACCGGCCTAAGCAGCAGCACGTCGGGATCAAGCCATAGCCCGGCGCTCTCGGCCATCAGGCGCATCCGAAAAAAATCGCTGAACTGCAACGTCGTCCAGTCGCGCCAGGAGCCGTCCGGCTGCGGCGGTCGAATTTTTTCCGAGAAGGCGTGGGGCAGGATCGCCTCGGCCTCGGCATTTCCAACGCCATCCGGCAATCCGGCGATCGGATCGAAGCTATAGAGCGTCACCTTATGGCCGGCCGCGACCTGCGAGCGCAGGCAGGTCAATCGCAACGCGTCTAGGGAGCCATGCCAGAAGGTGACGACGTCGGCCAACATCGACCTCACCTCCTGGGCATCTGAAGAGGCGCGGGTGCGATCAGGCCCAGGCGCGTTCGGTCTTCGCCTTTGCCTCATAGGCGTCGATCGCAGGCTTCTTCTCCATCGTGAGCCCGACATCGTCGAGGCCGTTCATGAGGCAATGCTTCCGGAACGGATCGATCTCGAACTTCACGGTGCCGCCGTCGGGGCCGCGAATTTCCTGGTTGGCGAGATCGATCGTCAGCGTCGCGTTGGCGCCTCGATCGGCATCGTCGAACAGTTTGTCGAGGTCGTCCTGGCTGACGCGGATCGGCAAAATCCCGTTCTTGAAACAATTATTGTAAAAGATGTCGCCGAACGAGGTCGAAATGACGCAGCGTATGCCGAAGTCGAGCAGCGCCCAAGGGGCGTGTTCTCGACTTGAGCCGCAGCCGAAATTGTCGCCGGCGACCAGGATCTTGGCGTTGCGATAGGCCGGCTTGTTGAGGATGAAGTCGGGGTTCTCGCTGCCGTCATCCTTATAGCGCTGTTCCGCGAACAAGCCCTTGCCGAGACCGGTGCGCTTGATCGTTTTCAGATACTGCTTGGGAATGACCATGTCGGTATCGACATTGATGATCTTCAGCGGCGCGGCGACGCCTTCGAGCGTCGTGAACTTGTCCATCGGTCGCACTTCCGGTTGGAATTGAGGAAAGGCATTTCAGGCCCATGATTTATCGCGAACGACGCCGCCATTAAAGGGCAATTCACTAATAATTTGATCCCGGCTCGCGTGAAATGACACACGCTCATTCGGCGCCGGCCTCGATCGCCTCCATGTCCTCGTCAGAAAGCCCGAAATGATGGCCGATCTCATGAACCAGGACGTGGCGGACGATATGGCCCAGCTCCTCATCGTGCTCGGCCCAGTAATCGAGGATCGGCCGACGGTAGAGCCAGATCATGTTTGGCAGCCTTGCGACGTCATCATTGCTGCGAAATGGCAGGCCGACGCCCTGAAACAGGCCAAGCAGATCGAATTCGCTGGCCGCGTCCATTTCCTCGAGCACCTCGTCAGTGGGAAAATCGTCGACGCGGATGATCACGCCCTCGCAGAGGTCGCGAAACGTTTTCGGCAGCCGGCCGAATACGTCATGCGCCATGGTCTCCATCTCGGCAAGCGAGGGGGCTTTTGCGGTTCGCCACACATTGACTATCTAGCGCGGGTTCCGCGATCCTGCACAGCTTCGCTGCAGTTTATTCGCACCATCCGTCGGCAAAGTCGGATGCTCAGCGGATCGTGGAGGGGGATTGTGCGCGAATCTGCGCCGCTGTTGACCTCCGCGCGGCAATCGGAGACCTTGCGGCCGGGAATAGATTCACAGCGGGCATGATATGCGGATCACGAAGGCGGCGGTATTGATCGCGTTAGCGGGCCTGGCTCCGTGGACGAGTGCTCAAGTGGGTGCGCAGACCCTGCCGCAGGGCGCGCGAACCGCCAACGCCTCTCAGTCTGCTACCGATATTTCCGCCCAGCGCCATCTCCGACGGCCGCCGACACGACTTCGTGTCCAGCCGTATTACGAACCAGGTTTCGAAGGCGTCTACCCCCGCTATTATCCTGGCCGCAACGCCGTGCGCGAATGCAACGCGACCTATGTCCAGGAGTACCGGCCGAGCGGGACTGTAATCGTGCCACGCATGAGTTGCTTCTGGCGTCCGGGCTAGCGCAGCGCCTCGGAGGTTTTCATGTGGGTATGGTTCGGCCGAGCCTTGCTGGTTGTTACGTTTCTGTTGTCTGCACCGAGCGCGATCAGGCCAGCCCCTGCGGCCTCCTTGCGCAGTGCGGCGGAATCGCCCAGTTCAAGCGCGACGGAGATCAGTTCGCGCACATCCAATCGGCATCCACATTCTCATCGTCTCGACCATCGGCCCCTGCGGCCAGAATATTACGAGCGGCCTCACTATTACACGCCTCACCCGTACTCCGTGCCGGCTCCCTTCGTGTTCGGCTTTGGGCCGTGGGTCTGGTAACAGCTAGCAGCATCTCCAATTTTTTTGACCGCCTCGAAGCACAGCGGCTGACTGTTTCAAGCAGCGCCATCAATCTGTTCGTCCGCACGCATATCCAGAAATGATCGCGGCTGCGTTCAGCGGTTGGGTGCGCCTTCACTACATTGGCGGTTGTTCATCATTGCGGCCTGCGCATTCATAGCGCGTTCACGTCGTGCATTTTATTTTTGATCCTGGAAGCGAGCACAAACGGTTTGCCAAGGCAGGCCACTGCATAAGCGCGCTACTTCGTTGCAAGTGTTCAGGGAGGACACATCGATGATCAACATTTCACTTGCCGCGCGCGGCCCGGTGCGCAGCCTAGTGCGTTCGGGACTTGCGGCGGCTGCGATGCTGGCCTTGTCTGCCGCATCAGGTCAGCACGCTCGCGCGTTGTCGCTGATCAATCCTGGTGCCGCGCCGATCGCGAGCGCAGCTTCCAGTGCGCCGATCATCGAAGTGCGCGGCGGTCATGGTGGCGGCGGCGGAGGCGGAGGTGGTGGTCACGGCGGTGGCGGCGGAGGCGGTCATGGCGGCGGAGGGAGCTTCCATGGAGGTGGCGCGGCATTCCATGGCGGCGGCATCGGACCAGGCGGCGCCGCGTTTCACTCCAGCGGTAGTCGAAGCGGTGGTGGCGCTGCATTTCAAGGCGGCACGTTTCACAGGGGCGTGGCCTTCCATGGCGGCGGCGTCGGATTCCATCACCGGCATCACTTTCATCGGCGGTTCTTCTATGGAGCGGCCTACCCCTATTACGACGATTACCCCTATTACTACTCCTACCGCCGCTGCCCGGTCGTCTGGACCCACTACGGTCCACGCCGCATCTGTCATTTCCGGCACTGGCGTCACCATCATTGGCGTCACCATCGCTGGCACCATCACCACCATCGCTTCTACGGGTGAGCGCCCAACGGGGCTTGCTGAAATGACTCGGGCGCCTCAAGGCGCCCGACTTGCATTCTGTGCTCGGGAGAGGCCGTCCAGGAGCGTTTTCGAGCGAAGTGGATGCCGGTTCGCGTGAAGAAAACGCGTCAGAAGAACTTCATCCCCAGCTCTTGAATTTCCAGGGCCTGATTTTCCAAGGCGTAAGCGTTTCGATGCGCCACTGCTGCCACCGGTCCGGCGGCCAGTGACTGAGACGCGATGTCTCCTTGATCTCGGGCTCCACCACTCGCCGCACGATGCGGCGCCTGGTCTGGCGCGTCGCCTCGCTGATCATATCGACGAATTCAGATTTCTCGGCCACTGTTCGGCACCTCGAAACGCCACTCTAGCGGATCGAGTCTGCTCGCAAGACGTTAACGACAAGCTTCGACAATGCCTCCAGCTTGATAGAAGCTTGCCGGGCTTTTCGCTCTTCGCGGCTTTGATCGATGAACCAAATCAGCCTGGCGTAAAATCGCCCTAGCGCCAGTCCCTGATATCGACGAAGTGTCCCGCAATCGCGGCCGCCGCCGCCATGGCCGGCGAGACCAGATGCGTTCGGCCCTTAAAGCCCTGGCGACCTTCAAAGTTGCGGTTCGATGTCGAAGCGCATCGCTCCTCCGGGTTCAGCTTGTCCGGATTCATGGCGAGGCACATCGAACAGCCCGGCTCGCGCCAGTCAAAGCCGGCCTTGATGAAGATCTTGTCCAGCCCTTCGGCTTCTGCCTGCTGCTTCACAATACCCGAGCCAGGCACGACCATGGCGTTCACATTGCCATTGACGGTCTTGCCTTCGGCGATTTTGGCGGCCGAGCGCAAATCCTCAATGCGTCCGTTGGTGCAGGAGCCGATGAAGACGCGATCGAGCTTGATATCGGTGATCCGGGTGCCGGGCTTCAGGCCCATGTACTTGAGCGCGCGATATTTTGACAGTCGCTTGGCTTCATCGGCAATCTGCTCGGGATCGGGCACCATCCCCGATATCGAAACAACGTCTTCGGGCGAGGTGCCCCAGGTCACGATCGGCGGCAGCTTTGCGGCATCCAGCCGGATTTCGTGATCGAAATGCGCGTCGTCGTCGCTCCTTAAATTTTCCCAGTAGCGCATCGCGGCGTCCCAGGCTGCGCCCTTTGGCGCCTTCGGGCGGCCCTTTAGAAATTCAAAGGCCTTTTCGTCAGGTGCGACCAGACCGGCGCGTGCGCCACCCTCGATCGACATGTTGCAGACCGTCATGCGGCCTTCCATCGAAAGAGCACGGATGGCCTCGCCACCGTATTCCAGCACATACCCCGTGCCGCCGGCGGTGCCGATCTCGCCGATGATCGCGAGAATGATGTCCTTGCCGGTCACGCCTTCGGGCAATTTGCCGTCGACGATGGCGCGCATGTTCCTGGCTTTTTTCTGAATCAGCGTTTGCGTCGCCAGCACGTGCTCGACCTCCGAGGTGCCGATGCCGTGTGCCAGCGCCCCGAAAGCGCCGTGGGTCGAGGTGTGGCTGTCGCCACAGACGATGGTCGTGCCCGGCAGCGTGAAACCTTGCTCCGGACCGATCACGTGGACAATGCCTTGGCGTTTGTCGAACTCGTTGTAGTATTCGATGCCGAATTCCCTGGCA
>NZ_DATEPI010000059.1:0-20584 GCF_035273305.1 Bradyrhizobium sp.
CGGGTGGATCGCAACAATCTCCAAGCCTAGATTCCGATCCAGCATCAGACTAAATGCATAGACAGAGTAGGAGCCAGCGATGACTGCTCATCATTTTGCGATATTCGACACATCCATCGGACGGTGCGGGATTGCCTGGGGTCCCCGGGGCGTCAGCGCGGTGCAGTTACCGATGGGCAACGAGGACAAGACTCGCGCGCGCATCCGTCAGCGTTATGGCGATATCGCGGAGATGGCGCCGCCTGCGGAGGTGCAACGCGCGATCGACGGCATCGTCGAACTGCTGGAGGGAAAGCCGAACGATCTTGCGGATGTGGTGCTTGACCTGGAGGGTGTTCCCGAATTCCACCGCGGGGTCTATGAGATTGCCCGATCCATTCCGCCGGGCAAGACAATGACGTATGGCGATATTGCCAAGCGGCTCGGCGGGATCGAGCTGTCGCGCGATGTCGGTCAGGCGCTCGGGCGCAATCCCTGTCCGATCGTGGTGCCCTGTCATCGGGTGCTCGCTGCCGGTGGCAAGCCGGGCGGCTTCTCCGCCAATGGCGGAGTTGTGACCAAGTTGAAAATGCTGGCGATCGAAGGTGCGGTGGTCAACCACACGCCGAGCCTGTTCGAATGATGATCGGAATTCGGTTGAGGCGTTTGGCCCGCGCGAGCCGGTACGCATTTCGCTCGAAAGCGCCTTAAATCGCCTTGCAGGAAAATCCGTCGCCCCAGCGACGGATTTTTCCGGTCGAGGGCGAGGGGAAATGTGCCGTGCAGCACAGCGTGTCGGTGTCGCAGTAACGCTCCAGGAAATTGCGCCGCGTCGTTGCGGCCTGCTTGCCGTCGACGTCAAATTTCGCGGAGAGTTGCGGATAGCGAGCCTGCAATGGCGAGTGCATCAGGTCGCCGGCGACTACTGCGCTATCCCTGCCGCGCCCAAAGGCGAACGCAACGTGTCCCGGCGTATGGCCCGGTGTCGGCAAAATTCGGGCATGATCGCCGATCTCGAAATCGTTGTTCACGATCTCGGCTCGTTTGGCTTCGACGACCGGCAGAACGCTATCGCCAAACGGCGCAATCGGCGTTTTGGTGTGCTGGTCGGTCCAGTAATCGAATTCATCCTTGGCAAATAGATAGCGCGCATTGGGAAATGTCGGCACCCATCGTCCATTTTCCAGCCGCGTGTTCCAGCCGACATGATCAACGTGCAGATGCGTACACATCACGTAATCGATGTCATCGACGGAAACACCAGCGGCCGCCAGCGCACGCATATAGGTGGCGTCGGTTTTCATGTTCCATTTCGGGCGCAACGGGCGCGGCTTATCGTTGCCGATGCAGCTATCGACCAGAATCGTATGATGGGGTGTTTTGACGATGTAGGACTGAAAGCACAGAATCAGCACGTCGGATTCATCGATCGCGCTCGCCTCGCGCATCCAACCCTTGTTCTCTTCCAGCAACTCCGGCGTCAGGCCCGGCAGCATGTCCAGCGCCGGCAGGAAGGTGGTTTCCTGCTCGATGATGCGGTGGATCGTGAGATCGTCGATGGCGAGTTTGATGGTCAAGGGATCATCTCAGGTGGCGGGAGGTAGCGAAATCTGCACCGAAGGACGAGCAAGCATCTTTTCTTGGAACGCGTCGAGATTCGGGTATGCCTTACGCCAGCCGCAATCGGCAAAACGGAAGTCGGCATAGCCGAGCACGCAAGTGAGCGCGATCTGCGAAACATCGAATGGTCGAGAGAGCATGTCGCTTTGGTTCTCGAAGCGCGCCATGCCGCTCCAGGCCCGATTCCAGTGATCCTCGCCCCAGGCTTTCCAGCGCAGCGGCTCCGGCCGCACCATCTGTTCGTAGCGGCATAGCAGCATCGAATCCAACATCCCCTGCAACATCGAATGGTCGCTCTTGACCCTCCATCGTGCCGCTCCCGATGTGGGAATGAGTTTTCCGCCGCCGGCGAGCTCATCCAGATATTCGACGATGACATACGAATCGAGGATGACGTCACCATTGTCCAGCATCAGCACCGGCAACTTCTTCAGCGGAGTGACCCTGGAATATTTTTCGTTCGCCTGGCCGGGAACCACGGTCTCCGGAACGAACTCGATCTTGTCGATCAGTCCGAGCTCGATCGCGGCGATGCGAACCTTGCGAGCGAACGGCGAGGCCGGCGAAAATGACAGTTTCATGGGATGTCCTTGAGAATGGTCCGTAACGAGAATTCGTTACGAGCCGGCGGTTCGTACGAATGCAGCGGAAGGTAAGTTTTGGCGAAGCCTCCGAGGGGAAGGACGCAGTCCGGATCGCTTCGCCGCTTACCCTCTTGGCAATGACGTTTGCAGATCAGCCTTACGCCGCGATGATTTCCTGTCGCTGCTCACCGAGTGCCTCGATGCCCAATGTGACCACGTCGCCGACATTGAGAAACTGCGGCGGCTTCATGCCCGTGCCGACGCCCGGTGGTGTGCCGGTAGTGACGATGTCGCCCGGACGCAGGGTCATGAATTGCGAGACGTAGGAAATGCACTTCGCCATCGAGAAGATCATGGTGGCGGTCGATCCGGTCTGGCGACGCTTGCCGTTCACGTCGAGCCACATCGAAAGCTTCTGCACGTCCGGGATTTCATCCTTGGTAACTAGCCACGGGCCCACAGGACCGAACGTGTCATGCGACTTGCCCTTGGTCCATTGACCCAAACGCTCGATTTGGAAATTGCGCTCGGACACATCATTGCAAACGCAATAGCCGGCGACGTGATTGAGCGCGTCGGATTCGGAAACGTATTTGGCGGTGCTGCCGATGATCGCGGCGATTTCAACTTCCCAGTCGAGCTTGGTTGAGCCACGCGGCTTTTCAACCGGATCGTTCGGGCCGCTCAGTGCGGTGTTTGCCTTCAGGAAGAAGATTGGCTCTGACGGAATTGGGTTGCCGGTCTCCTTGGCGTGATCGCTATAGTTCAGGCCTATGGCGACGAATTTCGAGATGCCGGTAACCGGTGCGCCGAGCCGGGGTTTGCCGTTGACGGCGGGGAGCGATGCGGGGTCGATCGCAGCCAATTTGGCCAATGAGGCCGGCGAATAGGCCTCGCCGTCGAGGTCCTTCACATAGGCCGAGAGATCGCGCAATTGACCCGATTTGTCGATCAGGCCGGGCCTTTCCTGCCCAATAGCTCCGTAACGAACAAGCTTCATTTTGTTATCACTCCCTGCGACAATGTTGCTTGGATGCTTCTTGGAACAGCGCGCCGGGAAATTCAACTGCTGACTGCGCACAGCGGGGGCGCGGTTTTGGCCCATTTCAGGCCGGGTGCTCATTTTCAAACGCCAGCGCTAGACCACGAACCTGAAGGCGCTGGCGTCGCGCTGGATGTGGCCGCCATTGAAATGGCCACCGATCACCAGCACCGGGGTGTCGGTAAAGCGGGAGAACAATTCGCGCCGCGTCACGACCGATTGCACGGGGTCTGAATCCGCCGTCGATGACCATTCGAGATGCGCCATCTGGCACGGGTGATGGGCGACATCGCCGGTGAGCAGCGCCTCTTCACCATTCGATCGAATATGAATGCTCATGTGCCCAGGACTATGACCAGGTGTCGGGAGCAGGGTCATCTCCTCGCAAACTCTATCACCGCTGGCGAGGAGATCGGCCATGCCGGCATCGACGATCGGTTGCACCGAATCTGCAAATACCGCCGCCTTGTCGGGCTCGTCCCTGTGGTCACGCCAGTGCTCATATTCGGTTTTGCCGAAGGCGTAACGCGCATTGGCAAAGGTCGGCACCCAGCGCCCCTCCACGAGCTTGGTATTCCAGCCGACATGGTCGACGTGCAGGTGCGTGCAGAGGACAGTATCGATGCTCTCAGGCGGAAAGCCGGCGGCGCGCATGGTTTCGAGAAACGGGGCCTGCCGGTTATTCCAGGTGGGCACGTTGCGCCCTTGCTTGTCGTTGCCAAGGCCCGTGTCGACCATGATCCGTCGCCCGGGCGTCTCCACCACCAGCGAGTGGATCGACATTTTTAGCCGGCCTTCCTCGGTGGCGAAATGCGGTATCAACCAGGGAAGCTTTCGGATTTCCTCATTGCTTGCCAATGGCAGGATGAAGCGGGTGCTGCCGACGGTTTCCAGTTCGACGATTTTTGTGATCTTGACGTTACCTACTTTCCAGAACATTTCGGGCGCTTCTCGCGAGGTGGGACAAACGGGAGCCGTGGCTTGTGCACCGAAAGATGCTGGTTTCCGCTGCTGCGCGCAATGGATCATCTCACCCTTCCGCGCGTTGAGGGGGCACTTCCAAGCAAGGAGCCCTTAGATGCCAGAGCTATCCATTTCGGCCGAAAAGGTCGGATTTCTGATCGAGAAAATGCGTGAATACGACGTCAAGGAGGGGGACTCCGATCCGGACTCCGGCTCAAACAGTACCGACGACAAAATGATCGACGTGCTTGAGGACAATGGCGAGGATCCCGTGGCGCGCGAGATTGCCGGATTCATCAACGCCATGACCGAAGACGAGCAGATCGATCTGGTCGCGCTGATGCGTCTGGGGCGCGGCGATGGCACCATCGAGGAATGGGACGATCTACGACATGATGCAGCCGAAGTTCGCGACAAGCGGACCGCGAGCTACCTGCTCGGCGAACCCTTGGTGAGTGATTACCTGGCCGAGGGACTCGAACAGTTCGGGCTGACATGGAATGACGAGCGCACCACCCCGGTGTGATGCTTACCGGGTACAGTCGACAATCACAGTTCCGAGCTTGTCACCCTTCTCCACGGCCAGATGAGCCTGCGCAGTCTGCGAAAGCGGAAATTGCCCGGCGATGTTGTGGATACGCCTGCCTGAAGCCAGCCACTTCGAAATGTCCGCCTGGGCGGCGGCAAGCAATGCCGGCGGCAGCGCGTATAGAACAAGCGTGCGCAATGCGATGCATTTCTCCATCAGCTCGCGCATCAGCACTACAGGATGTCGGTTGCCGTTAGTGGCATAAACGGCGATCGTCGAGTTGAGGCCCATCAATTTCAGCGTTGTTCCGATGTTGCCCCCGAAATCGACATCGACGACCCGGTCCACGCCGCGCCCTCCGGTAAATGCCATCGCCTTGGAGACGACATCCTCGCTCTTGTAGTTGACGACGAGATCGGCGCCGGCCAGCCGCGCCTGCTCGGCTTTCTCGGGCGAACTGACGGTTGCGATCACGCGCGCGCCAGCCGACTTAGCGAGTTGCACCGCATAATGCCCGACCGCCCCGGCGCCGCCGCTGACGAGTACAGTTTGCCCCGCAATCGGCCCATCACTGAACAGGCAGCACCAGGCGGTCATGCAGGGAATTCCGAGCGTCGCGCCAGCGGCGAACGGCAGGTTTTCCGGTAAAGGAGTCACCAGATGTTCAGCGAGAGCGATACGTTCGGCCGCCGTGCCGAAGGCTCGACCGTTGCGCTGCCCATTATAGAGCCAAACCCGCTGGCCGATATTGAACCGCGTGACGCCATCACCGAGCTGGTCGATGATCCCCGCGCCATCACTGTTGGGGATCACACGGGGAAATTCCATTTCTCGATAGCTGCCGGCGCGGCGACCGACATCGGCGGGATTGACCCCGGATGCGTGCAGCCGGACCCGGACTTCGCCCGGTCCGGCCTGTGGCGTCGGCATCTCGCCGAAGGTGAGGACGTCCAGCGCCGCGCCGGTTCGCTCGTACCAGACCGCCTTCACAGCGTGCCCGGAAAGGCGCCCCCATCGAGCAGGATGTTTTGTCCGGTGATGAAGCCTGCCTTAGCGCCGCAAAGAAAAGCACAGGCAAGCCCGAATTCCTCGGGATCGCCGAAGCGTCCGGCGGGATTGAGTTTGGCGCGTTCGGCAAGGAGCTGGTCGACGGTAATGCCGCGTTTATCCGCATCCATCTTCGCGACGGGACCGCGCAGGCGATCGGTGTCGAACGGGCCCGGCAACAGTGCATTGATCGTAACGTTATTGATCACCGTCTTGCGTGCGATGCCGGCGACAAAGCCCGTGAGGCCAGTGCGAGCGCCGTTGGATAATCCAAGCACCTCGATAGGCGCCTTTACCGCCGCGGAAGTGATGTTGACGATCCGTCCAAATTTGCGGGACATCATCCCGTCCACAGTCGCCTTGATCAACTCGATCGGCGTCAGCATGTTGGCGTCGAGGGCCTTGATCCAGTCGTCGCGGGTCCAGCTGCGGAAATCACCAGGCGGAGGACCGCCGGCATTGTTGACCAGGATATCCGGATCGGGACATGCCTTCAGGGCGGCTTCACGGCCAGCCGGTGTGGTGATGTCGCCTGCGACCTCGGTCACGGTGACGCCGGGATTGGCTTTGCGTATATCGGCTGCTGTTTTAGCCAGAGCCTCGGCGCCGCGAGCGGTCAAGGTGACGTGGACGCCTTCATTCGCGAGCGCAATCGCGCAGGCACGTCCCAAACCTTTGCTGGATGCGCATACAATGGCGCGCCGGCCTTTGATCCCAAGATCCACTATCTCACTCCCTTACGTCAGATGTTCTGAAATTCGGTTGCATGATTGTATCCAAGCCGACTGGCCCTGATAAGACATCCGCCGTTTGCTATCGCGAAAATGGCCTGTATCAATGCTTGCGATATCCCACGCGGAGTTCGTTATGACCGACCTGTTTGATGTCAGCAAGGAAATCATTCTCATCACCGGCGCATCGCAGGGACTCGGGCGACAGTTCGCGCGGGTGCTTTCGAGGCACGGCGCCGCCGTCGTTCTGGCCGCGCGGCAGACCGCGAAGCTAAAGAGCCTTGAGCAGGAAATCGTCCGGCAGGGCGGCCGCGCCGTCGCGGTGCAGATGGACGTCACGGATACCGCTACGATCGGAAAGGCGATCGATCGCGCGGAAGCCTCGCTTGGTCCTGTCACTGTCCTCATCAACAACGCCGGTATTGCGATCGAGAAACTTTCGGTGGACCAGACCGAGGCGGATTGGGATTCGGTGATCAATGCCAATCTCAAGGGCGCGTATTTCACCGCGACCGAGATCGCGCAGCGGATGATCGCGCGCAAGCAGCAAGGCAATATCGTCAATATCGCTTCCGTGCTGGGCCTCGGCGTGATGAAATTCCTGTCGCCCTACACCATTTCGAAGGCTGGCATCATCCAAGCCACCAAGGCGATGGCGCTGGAACTCGCCGGCAATCGGATTCGCGTCAACGCGCTGGCGCCCGGCTATATCGATACGGAGATGAACCATGCGTTCTGGTCGACGCCGTCGGGCGAGAAACTAGCCAAGCGGATCCCGCAGCGACGCGTTGGCGCGGAATCCGATCTAGACGGCGCGATCATGCTGCTGGCGTCCTCCGCCTCTCGCTACATGACCGGCAGCGTGATCACGGTCGATGGCGGATTCCTGCTGACGTGAACGATCAGCTCGTGCCGGCAGGCTACGACATGAACCTCAGCAGCTTCTGCAGCCGCGCGATTTTCCCGCCGTAGGGCGGATAGAGATCCCCCAGGCGGTTGAAGGGCGAGCGATAGAACACCGGCTTCAATTTGCTCAAGGCATTAAAGCCCCATTCGCCGTGATAGGCGCCGCTGCCGGACGCGCCGACGCCGCCCATCGGCTGATTGATCTGCGTGAAGTGGAAGAGGCAGTCGTTGACCGTAACGCCGCCGGAGACGGTACGCGTCAGCACTTGATCGCGAGCGGCGTCATTGTTGCCGAACCAGTACAAGGCCAACGGCCGGTCGCGTTCATTGATATAGGAGATAGTTTCTGACGCGTCCTCGTACCCGACCACCGGCAGCAGCGGACCAAAGATTTCTTCCTGCATGATCGTCATCTCATGGGTCGCGCCGAGAACAAGCGTCGGCGGAAACTTGCGTCGGGATTTCCAGTCGGGATGGTCGGGCTTTGCGGATTGTATGATCCGCGCCCCCTTGGCGCTTGCATCGCTCACCAGGCTTTCGAGGCGGGCATAATGCGCATCGGAGATGATAGACGTGTAATCGTCGTTGTCGGGATTGGTGCCGAACATCCGCCGCATGCCGGCGTCCACCTTGTCGGCGAAATCCTGCACGCGCTCGCGCGGCACCAGCGCGTAATCAGGCGCGATACAGGTCTGGCCCGCATTGAGCAGTTTTCCGTAAGCGATGCGTTGCGCAGCCTTTGCCAAATCGGCAGAACGATCGACAATGGCAGGCGACTTGCCGCCGAGCTCAAGCGTGATTGGCGTCAGGTTGCGCCCGGCGGCTTCCGCCACAAGACGCCCGACGCGGGTCGAGCCGGTAAAAATCAGATGATCGAACGGCAGCGACGCAAAAGCCTGCGCGATATCGCTATCGATACCGGTTACAACCAGTTCATCGATCGCGAACCTGGCTGAAATCACCTCTTTCAACAGTTCGGAGAAGCGCGGCACCAGCTCGCTTGGCTTGATCATCACCCGATTGCCTGCGGCGAGCGCGCCCACTGCCGGTGCCAGCGTCAACTGCAACGGATAATTCCACGGCGCGATGATGCCGATGACGCCGAGCGGCTGAGGGATCAGCCGATTCCTGGCCGGCACGAATTGCAGGGCGGTGGCGACGCGCCGTGGCGCCATCCACTTCTTTAGGTTTTTGCTGGCGTGCTTGATCTCGCCCAGCACCAATAGCGACTCGGCGATCGCGGTTTCAGTGGCGCAGCGATGGCCGAAATCCGCGGAGATCGCCTGCTCGAACCGGCTTTCGTTCTCGGAAACGGCGGCGCGCAACCGCGCCAGCCGATCGAGCCGCTCACGGAGCTTCGGCGCGGGCTTTGCCCGTGACGTCTCGCGCATGCGGCGGAAGTCGTCATGGAGGGTGCTTTGGCCGTAGCGTTTTACAGGTTGGTCCATGGCGCTGTCCGTGCTGTTCCAGGCCGCGAAGCTGGCCTTTGGCAGATGTGCTGGCAAGAGCACCGGCTGCCGGTCGGTTTTGCGCAATAAAGCCGGATTCGATGGTGCTTTGCGGACAGAAAACCGCGAAAACTCACCTCGCGGGCCTTTCCAAAGCGGGCGTGCATTGGTACACAGCCTCCGCAACCCAAGCGCACGCGCCCAAGGGTTGCCTTCTCAGGAAGCCTCGGAACGGGATCGATCGGCGCCCCAAGGCGTTGGCCAACGACGTTTCGGCATTTGGTTTCTGAGGCGCGAAAAGTTTATCGCGGGGTGGAGCAGCCCGGTAGCTCGTCAGGCTCATAACCTGAAGGTCATAGGTTCAAATCCTATCCCCGCAACCAGACAAAAGCCCGTCAACTCAGTGTTGGCGGGCTTTTTTCGTTCATATTGCGGATGACAGCTTCAAACGCGTCAATTCAAGAAATGCCAGTTTCTGGGTAACGTCCCTGAAACCATCAGGGTGTTGGGCGTTCACACCGCAATTCCCGTAGCTGTGCTAGTTTGTGAAGCGATGCGATGCTTTGTCCCCAGCCCTAGAGGCGCAGATGCGACGGCGGGACTTTATTCTGGCTCTAAGTGCCGCGGCCATCGAGCGCCCGTTCATGGCGGTAGCCCAGCCGTTCGCGCAGGGCGGCGCTCGGCAACGGCGTATCGGATTTTTGGCGACTTGGGGCGAGGGTGATCTCGAAGGCACCGCGCGCCTCGACAGCTTCAGCCTCAGGCTGCGCGAGCTGGGCTGGACAGAAGGCAAGCATCTGCAGCTCGCGGTTCGCTTCGGCGATAACGACAGCGAACGCATTCGTCAATCCGCCACCGAATTGATCGGGCTCAGACCCGAGGCCATCGTTTCGACGACCTCAACGACTACACGGGCTTTGATGGAGGCCAGCAGCGAAGTCCCGATCGTGGCTGCCGTCAGCGGTGATCCGATCGGACTAGGGTTTACCAAGAACCTGTCGCATCCCACGGCGAACGTGACGGGCTTCACCACCTTCAACGACACCCTAGCCGGCAAGCGACTTGAAATGTTGCACGAAATCGTGCCCGCGATGCGCACGGCGGCGCTGATGTGGGTTCCGGCCAATCCGCAGCAGGGCTTGTTGGAAACTCAGACCATGCAAGCAGCAGAGGCGCAGGGAATTGAGCTGCTTTCATTGCGGGTCAAGTCCGCCGACGACATCGCGAAGGCGTTGACCAGTATACGTGATCATAAGGTCTCTGCGCTGATTGTGGCTGCCGATCCGCTGACCGTCGCGAATGGCCGCGTGATTGTCGACGGGTGCATGGCAATGAAGGTGCCCGCCATGCATACTTTCGTGTCCGAAACCAAGAACGGTGC
Source organism: Bradyrhizobium sp. (assembly GCF_035273305.1). GTDB lineage: Bacteria > Pseudomonadota > Alphaproteobacteria > Rhizobiales > Xanthobacteraceae > Bradyrhizobium. The sequence continues at coordinate 10,231 of NZ_DATEPI010000059.1, forward strand.
GCTGATATCCTACGGCATTGACGTGCAGGAAAGCTATCGCAGCGCGGCAAACTACATCGATCTCATTCTGAAGGGTACCCCGATTGCGGATCTGCCGTTTCAGCAACCCACCCGCTTTAGGCTCGCCATCAACCTCAAGACGGCTCGAGCAATCGACGTTAAAGTTCCGCCAACCCTTCTCGCGCTGGCCGACGAAGTCATCGAATAGTGAGATTTGAATGCGGGACACGCCGGCCGATTGCACACTGCGGTTGTGTTACCCCGTGAGCCGATCGATCGCTTAAAACCGCATGCCCCTGCGACTCCAACCGGTGTCAGCACCGAAACCGGCATCGCCTCAATGCGCGCCGATTCCCCAAATGTGGCCAAATTTCTGACCATTTGCGACCAAATTTGAAAGAGAGGCTGCTTTCCACAAGTAAATTTACCGCGTGAGTGCTCGATGACGAAGCGTTTTCGGCGGGTTGCTTCCGCCGCTTTCATTGCCGCTCTCCTACCAATTGGCGCCCCAACGGCGCAGGCTATTCAATGCAGCAATGCGCGACCGTCAGACACGCACGGGCGCTGGTGGTCCTGGCGACTTATCGATGGCCGAAAGTGCTGGTACGAAGGCAAATCGATGATTTCGAAAACATCGTTGCGCTGGTCGCCTGAACAGGCTTCAGCACAGCCGAAGCCAGATAGAGCACCAAAGGACGTCCTCACTGTGCAACCAAACGATCTCCTGGACGCACAAGCGTCGGTACCCGACGATAGCTTCGAAGCACGCTGGCGCGCGCGCGCCCTAAATTACTAAAAGGCGGGTCCCGCCGCAGTCATCGCATCACGATATGCCGCGTACCTTGTGGCAAACGGACCTCTTGGTGATCCCGCCGGTGAATGGCCTCGCCTGCGAGCCCACCAGAACCAACCAGCACCTTTCCAGCCGAACGTCTCTAGTGCCCGGTCGGCGTAAAACACCTCGATCGTGGCGCCGGTCTGCGGATTGATGTCGTAAAGCGGCTCATGCGCTGCGCGCTGCTTCACAATCGAAGTCACCGGTCGCCTCCTATGGGAGAGAGCCGTACCGCGCACCTCAAAGTATAAAGCTCATCGGGTCGTTTTGACGGCGCCAACATGGCGTTCTCGGGAGCGAGACAGAATCTGGCGGCGCTCTCCATGAGCGCGCGAGACTTCGCTAGCAAATATCTTGGGGCCAAGAACGGCGATTGAGAATTTGTTAATCTTTGAGAATCGGGCAGCCCGTGCTTTCCGCGTCGCGCGGCCGATTTGGATTATCGGACTGGCCAATGTCGCGGATGATTCAAATCTCGTCGAAATGGTTCTGCGCTTTTTCTCCGTCTCACCAACAAAACCAACGAGCAGACGCAGCCGAATGTGCCGGCGGCATTTGGATGCTCCCCTGCATTGCCCGACCTTGGCTTGAACTTCGCTCCGCTCTGGGATCAACTTGCTCCTTAGCGGGCGCTTAAGCTCGATGTCAGGGGAGGATCATATGGATTGCTGCAGCATCGAATGCGGTTGCCACGGGCACTCGTTCACGCGCCGGCGGTGGATGTGGGGTGCTGCGCTGACTTCGGTCGCTGCGATGCTCGGGGGTGGTGTTGGACTGCGCGGTTCAACCGCCGCAGCCCAGGTCGCCGAGAACACGTCTGCGGCGCTCGACGTGCTGCGCAAATCCATCTCGGTCGACGTCCACACCCATGGCGGGACCACCGGCATAACCTCGCAGGCCCCGCCCAGTGCCGATCTCGCCATGGGCATGAAGGCTGGCGGACTCGCGATCGCCTGCCTTGCCGATGTTCCGGATGGGCCGCTGCTCGGCCGCGATGCGGCCGGCGTGCTCCGCGCGCTGCGGACGCCGGCGAGCGGCGAACTCAACAAGTATCATCTCGGCCGGCTCGACTGGGTCGATGAGATGGTGGCGCATCATGGGCTGACACGGGCGCTGACTGCGGCTGATCTCGAATCCGCGCATGCGGCGGGACAGCCCGCGATTGTGAGCGATATCGAAGGGCTCGATTTCCTCGAGGGAAAGCTGGAGCGGCTCGAACAGGCACATCAGCGCGGCGTCAGGCACGTCCAGCTCGTGCATTATACGCCGAACGATATTGGTGACTTCCAGACCGGCATCGTCACCCATCACGGGCTTACGTCGTTTGGCGCGGAGGTGATCCAGGCCTGCCACCGGCTCGGCTTTGTCTGCGATGTGGCGCATGCCAGCGAGGAGATGGTGAAGGCGGCGGTCAAAGTCGCGACCAAGCCGCTGCTGTTGTCGCATACCGCGCTGTCGGGTTCGCCGGCGATGGGCCCAACGCCACTCGTGCCGCGACAGATCAGCCGTGACCACGCCAAAATGGTGGCCTCCACCGGCGGTGCGATCGGCATCTGGCACTTCTTCCCGAACCTCGACAAATATGTCGATGGCCTAAAAGAAATGGTCGATGTGGTCGGTGTCGATCACGTCTGTATCGGTACCGACCAGCAGGTGGCGCCCGGCTCTGTGCAGGACTATTCGAAATGGGTGCATCTCGTGAGCGCAATGCTGCGCGGCGGCTTTACGCCGGAAGATGCCGGGAAGATCTCGGGCGGTAACTACATGAGGATATTCCGCGCAGCCGTTGGATGATGAAAAGGAGACCTCGTTCGCGCGTGGCCTGCTGGCGCTTCGGTGTTGCCGCAGGGCCTTGTGTGGCCTAAGGCCGATTTGAGAGGAGATCGAGATGCGCGGCTCAGGCTTTCTCGCGATCTGGAGCGACATCGAGCGAGGGGCCTTGACCGACTATCGGCATTGGCTGACACGCGAGCACACTACTGAACGCGTGATGACAAAAGGATTCCTTGCCTCTCGCGTGTTCCGCGCGGATCGCTCCGATGTCGATCGTTTCTTTATTCTCTACGAGCTGGAAACCTCCGAGGTGCTCGACGGACCTGCTTACCTTGCGCGCCTTAATGCACCGACGCCGTGGTCACAGCGGATCATGCCCCAGCTCGGTAACTTCATTCGAGGTGGTGGGATCATCGCGGCCCGGGCGGGTCGCGGAGAGGGATCCACAATTGCCGCTCTGCGTATCGAGCACCTTCCAAAACAATCGAAACAGCTGGCCGATGCTGTTGTCTCTTTAGACGGAATTGCAGCGGTGCAGATTGGTGCGACCGACCTCGAGCGGACGACAGTGCCGACCGTCGAAAAGGGAATGCGTCGGCAAGAAGGGCTCTTTGCTGGGCTATTTATCATCGAAGCGCTCGACCAGATTTCTCTTCGTGGTGCGCTGGGCAGAATGGCCAAGATTGCCCCCGAAGTAATTCAGGGGGTCGCCGATCCGGAAATTTATCAAAGCATTTTCGCTCTCGATGCTCGAACCGCAAGTCTCGACTAGTGACGTTGTTTCCCTTGCTGCTCTTACGCCCTCGAGCTCGCGTTGCCTGACGTGATCGACGTAGCCACCGCAGAAAACAGGCTTTCATAGGTACGCCCAACTCTGTTTCCAAAATAGAATAGGCTGAATCGTTGACCCGCAGGGCTTTTCTCACCGGATTGATAGGCGCACCAATTGCGCACTCGGCTGCGCCAGCCATGCACGAGCAGGCCGCTGACGACCTTGGTGTCCGCTGTCACTACCAGCTTGTTGAGACAGCACGGGCCGGCGAGCAAGAATTGCGCGTTTTATTGGATGGCGTGCGTCGCCTCGGCTTTGCCGGTGTGAACGTCACCTATCCGTACAAGGAAGCCGTGGTTGGTCTGCTCGATGAATTGTCGCCAGATGCCGCAGCAATTGGAGCGGTCAATACGGTGGTAGTAAGGGACAATCGACTGATCGGATACAACACAGACAAAACTGGCTTTGGTCGAGCTGCGGCCAGGATGATCGCGGAATCACCGCGAGGCAGTGTCGCCGTGATCGGGACAGGCGGCGTCGGCAAGGCAATTGCGTTCGCATTGGTGCGCCTCGGCGTACCGGAGTTGCGCATATTCGATGCTGACCGGGCCAAGGCTGAAAATCTTGCTCTGATCCTGAAGGCGCACTGTCGGGCTATCGTCGCCGATAGCGTCGAAGATGTAGTTGGGGGCGTAATTGGTCTCGTAAATGCAACGCCGGTAGGAATGCTTCCTGATCGGGGAACGCCGGTTCCAGAGGGGCTATTGCATCATGGACTATGGGTTACCGATGCCGTTTATTTTCCAGTTTGGACGCCGCTGTTGCGAGCTGCAAAGATAAAGGGCGCCCGCGTCATGACAGGACGCGAACTCGCAATCTATCAGGCCGCCGACGCGTTCGAATTATTTACCGGCCTTGCGCCGTCAACGGATGAAATGGGGAACGCATTTGATCGGGTCATGGGCAGGGACCGAACTGATTGCGCCCATTAAGTCACTTAGGACGGCTCCTTGCCGGGAAGCCTTCAACCTTTAGCTCAATTGCAACTTCGGGATTCATGGAGCGTTTTCGAGTTCGCTGGCATGTTCGCCGCTTGCACGCACCGCTAACTTGCCGATGACCGGGAATCGCGCTGATGAACAATCGAAAGAACGAGCGTCAGCCAGTCCTGAAGGCCGGAACGATCTCGTTCCAGGGTGCGAAAATCGACTGCGCTGTCCATGACGTCTCGATCGGCGGCGCAAACATCGAGGTCGATAGTCAGCTTGCCATCCCCGATTCCTTTGACCTTCTGATTGATTCCCAGATCGGCAAGCAGCGCTGTCGTGTCGTTTGGCGCAAAGAGGCACGGATCGGCGTAGCTTTCTCTTGAGATGCTGAGGCTTGGGAAGTCGGCTAAAGGAAGAGGAATGTGTGCTACCTGAAGTAGCGCAGGCGCGGCGATGCGTCCCTTTGCGCCATGTTTTCTGGTCGCTTTCCGACTCTCCAGGCGCGGTTTATGCTCGCTTTTGTGGATAGCGATTTGCGGGTAGCTCGTTCAGCTGCCTAGATTATGCCTCACTTGGGCTTCCATAATGCCGGTGTCGATGGGGTCGACGGGGGACTTGATGGCTTTACTTGCTACGACCGCTGACGCGCCTCCGTCAGCTTCGAGCAATTTGTGGTCTGACAAGGCGACGCCGATTATCGCTGCCCTCGCGTTGGCATTCGGTTCGGCGGCGTTAATTGCGCATCTCGATCCAGCCGGCTGGTTTTCTCCACCCGCATTCTCAAAGCCCGCCGAGCCAACCCCGTTCGATATGCGGTTCTTCCCGGGTTCAACTTCGCGCTCGCTTTTGCTCGGATCGTCGCCCGCTCGCTTCGTTGAATCTGTGCCTCCCGAACTCGAGCACAAAGTTCAGGAAGCAAAGGGCCTACTCGCCCGGAAGCTGCAGGCTCTGCTTTTGCAGCCGCCTGCTCTGGAGCAATCCGCGAACGCAAACGTTGCTTCCGTTCCCCTTCCGAGATCTCGCCCGAACGAGGCGAACCTCGAATTCGCGGGCGGCTCTACCGCTGCTCAGGTCGATAATCGCACGTTGTTGCAAAAGCTTTCCGATCTCTTTCCGGCGCGCATCACCCTTGCCTCGCTTGCTCCCGATGGGGGGCTAGTTGGCAGTCGGCCGGATCTTACGTCACTCGGTTACGATAATCTCACAGCCGTTTACGACATCTCGGCTCGCGCCGTTTATCTTCCAAACGGATCAAAGCTGGAAGCCCATTCAGGTTTTGGGCGCCTGATGGACGATCCGAATCATGTGAGCGAGCGAATGGTCGGAGCGACACCGCCGGCCATCTATGACCTGAAACCGCGCGAGCGCCTTTTTCACGGCATCGAAGCCCTCAGGATGATCCCGGTGGACGCGAACGCCACGCTGGGACGCTCCGGATTGCTCGCGCACAGTTACATGCTCGGTCCCAACGGTGACTCGAACGGCTGCGTATCGATCAAGGATTATGAAAGGTTCTTGAGAGCGTTCAAGGAAGGCGAGATCAAACGTCTCGTTGTGGTGCCAAGCCTCGAGAATGCGGTGTTGGCATCGCGGACCTCATCCTCATGACGCCAGAACGTGTCGTGATCATTCACCATTGATGTCGGGTCTCACCTGGTGCGGCGAAGAGGCAGAGCGCGTCACGCTCCGGTGTTGCCGCGGCGATGCGTCCTCAAGTCGAGTTAGGCTCCTCAAAATTCAGAGTTCAGTCCGAAATTTTCGGCAGTAACCACGTTCGGTTACGAAGGTTCAGGAATTACGGCGTTTGCTCTCGTGACGTCACTATTGCGGCGAGAGCTGATCATGCCTGTCGGACGATACTTTGCGTTGGTCGGTGCAACGCTTCTCGCGCTGCTTTATGTGACGGATTGGTTCCTGCCCAAATCTCCGCCGGAGCGCACGGCTGAGGCCGCCGCCAAGCCGGTGATCCGGATCGCTTCAGTTCAGCAGCCGCCGGAACGCATCATCATTGACACCACTCAGCCGACGATCACACCGCCGCCAATCGTACAGGAGACGATCGCAAGCAAGCCATTGCCGCTGCAATCGTACGCTTCAGTGGCTCCCGCTTCTTCGATAGCTGACGTTGACCATAAGAAGCGAAAACCGGCTAAGCGGCAGACGCCGAAATTCGCACCCGATCGACCGCAATTTGCGAGCGGCCCCGCGGCGGCGAGAGGCAGCCCCGCGGCGAACGATCCGCCTGTCAGGCTATCCTTCGCCGATCTGATTTCCAGGCTGCGAAAGAACCTGTTCAATCTCAACTAAGCGTTCGCATCGTTGGGCAATTCTGGCGGGCGAGTTCATTTACCTGAATCGCCATCGATATTTGAGGGGCGTCCGAGCGCAGAATTAAAAGCCTCGCGAAGATTGCTCAGGGAGAACGGAGCGAAACGAAACGTCAGGCGGTGAGTACCAGGAGGTATCTCCACGGCCCGGAAAAACGGATCAGCCCGCCGGATCGCTGTTTTCTTGCCATCCATCTCGGCGACCCAGCCGGGATAGTACGTATCATGCAGGATGACCGATCCGCCCGCCGACGAACCCGCGATGAGATCGACACGGTCCGGTCGAAACGAATAGATTTTTACGCTGCCAGACCGATCGGACATTTGCACCCGTGGCATTGCGCCCGGAAGCCGGTAAATCCACGCTGGCGGACCGCTGAGCAGAAGATCCGCCCTCGCTGGCGTCGGGATCGGCGAGCGATGCAGCGGCTGTCCAAGCACCAGATAGGTAAGGCCGAGGGCCTGCGCGAGCGTGCAGTTGTAACTGCTGAATGATGGTGGGAATTGCCGGAGGTAAACATCCCAGCTTTGCTCGCCGGGCGCTACCAGCTGATCGTAGATGCCGACGCGCAGCGGATTATATCCATTGGTCGCTTCCCACCCACGCACCATTGCCAGGTTCTGCCACGGACCGCCAAGGCCGATAACCTCAACGCGCGGATAGTCGCCGCGCCGGTGATCGGTTGCGATCGTGGCGTCGAGGAAATCTATCGCGACCGCATCCGAACCAGTCGGTGCTTCGAGCACGGCGTAGTTGCTCCAGCTCCTCGCATTGAGGCGAGAGGCGGCATTCCACCACAGCAGTTCAGCGAGGGCCAGAAGCGTCACCAATCCGGCGGCGGCGAGACGAAAGCGCGGCTGCCGACCGACCAAAAGCATCAATGCCGCCGCGAGCATGGTTGCGGCGGCAATCGCGGCCTCTCGTGTGGCGTCCAGACTGTGCCCGGTCCGCGCCGAGAACATGATCGCCGAGAGAACGAGGGCAACCAGCGGCATAACCGCGGCGATGCTGTACGCCAACCGAAATCGTGGCAGACCTTCGCGGACGTAGTCGGCAAGGCAGTAGCCGGCGAGAATGGCGAGAGCGAACCCAAGCACGAAGCTCGCATCGGTGGGACGACGGAACAGATCGATGCCCGGCACGAACCTGAACGCCAACTCATAGAGCGGCGTATAGCGCCCGAGCATGAACAAGCAGGCGATGATGGCTGTGCCACTCAATAGACGGCGGCCGCGTCGCCATGCGCTGCCTCCGGCGATACCTATCCAAATCAGCAGCAGCGTCGGTACGACGCCGAAGAACAAGTAATTCTCGGCGTCGTCCGTCAGCGCGACTTCCGGAAGGGTCGCTGGGCCCGGACCCCAATAGCCTGAATGCGTCCCAAAGATATTTGCAACGGCAAGCGTCGCGAAATTGGCCGGGTAGAGGGATGCCCTGAGCGCATCATTCAGCGACTCCTCGGGCCGGTTTGAGAGATCCGCGAATTGGAGCGTCAACAGCATGGGTATCAGCAGCAAAGCGCCACCTGCTGCGGCCATCGTGGTCAGCACCCCTGATCTGTCACGCAGATAACGTACCGGTGCCCGTGAGCAAAATATTTCGGCCATGGCAGCAGCGAGTAGCAGGGCGCAAAGGAGCAGAGCCACCTGGTTTCGGCCGAGCGCGACATTGACCGCCGTGACCGAAAAGAGACCGGCTAGCAGGTACGAGCGCCGCTCAAGAGCAAGCTGCAGCAGCAACAGCGCCAATGGGAACGCGCTGTAGCTAAGGATGATCCCGGTGTGCTGGAGACGCCCCGAGGCGGCGCCGCCAAACATGAAGAGGCTCGCCGCCAACACACAGCCCGGCACCGGCCAGCGCGCGCGCCAGCCGATCGAAACGATGGCGATTCCGCCCACGAGGAGGTGACCAAGAACGACAAGATCGAATGCCCTCATGGTCGGAGCGGAATCCAGCGCGCCCCAGGCAACGAACAGCGGCGCAAAAATCAGGGATTGCGGGTCCGCGACGCTGGGGTGTCCGCCATAATGATAGGGATTCCAGAACGACCAATTTCCGCCGTGGAGGGTTGAGGATAAAAAGCGGAAAAACGCGTAGAATTGGTTTTTGGAATCCCACGGCACGACAGCGTTGTTGAGTATCCAACGGCTCGCAGCGCCGACCCAGACCAGCGTGATAAGTCCGATCGAAAGAAAGAACTCGCGGGCAGGCCTGTCTGTCTCTTGCGATCTCAATGGCTCTCCAACCACCTCGGGGAGTCGAACCTCGGCGGACCGCAGTTCGAGGAGCTCAGTGATCAGGCTGCCGCAAACGAGATCGTGGCCTGGTCGTAGTCGCCCGAGCCCATCCGGCCTTCCGGGAAAATGCCGTGCTTTTCGATCCAGTCGAACGACTGCTCAAACACTTCACGGGAATACGGTTCGAATACGATCCGCTCGCCGGGTCCCCATCGCCTCGTGTCCATCATTTCGTGAAAGCGGTCGGGGAATTCGTTCTTGTAGTAATGCGTATAGAGTTCGGGCCGCAGGTCGATATCGTGCTGCGCCTTTCGCAAAGCGCGAAAATATCGTCGCACATCTTCCGGATCCGGTGCGCCCTTGATCATGGCGGCGATCATGAAAGTCGTATCGATCACTTTACGCAGGCCGAGCTGCTCAGCCAGGTAATATGGTCCATTAAAGAGTGCGGCGGCCGGGCTTTTCCCCTCGATCAACAACTCCATCCGGTGAAACAGCATGCCATCTTCGAACGTCAGATTGATTTCGTTCGGTCGCATGTATTGCTCGAGCGCCTGGATCGTCGAGTAATGGCTCCCCGATTGGAAACCGACCGAAATAGGAACGCCCACGAGATCGGCCGGCGTCCGCACCTTGGAATCCGCCGCAACAAAAATACCTGAGGGCGCGACGGAATACGCATCGGCATAGAGTTTGGTGTGGCCGTTCGAGGCCGCAACGTTTACCGTCCAATGACAGGCGCAGCTTACATCGGCCTCACGGCCCTTCTCGATGCTTTGGAAGGCGCCCTCGTTGACCTTGTTGTGGTGCTGGCCTTCGGTGGAGCGGATCAGCTCCCTGAATTCATACTCCAGTCCTTCCGCGAGAAAATAGCCCTTTTCCTCGGCAACCCATTCCTGCAGGCGGAAGTGCGGCTCTATGATGAATTTGCTCATGGCGGTTCCTCCAGGCAGATCTTGTTTGGATTCCGGCGCAGGATATCTCGCGGAGGGCGCCGAGGCCATGCCAAAACCGCAACAGCGGATATGGCGGGGCGTCTTACTCGGACCAGAGCTTATCGCCGGCTGGTCCATGGCGTTCGAGATTTTGCAGCCAAGCGCTGCCCGCGTCGGCGGTTTCGATTAAACGAACTCGCTAGACGCCGAGGTAGGCCTGTCGCACACGGTCATCGGCGAGGAGAGCGGCGCCGGTGCCCGCAAGCGTGACCCGGCCATTCTCAAGAACATACGCTTGGCTCGCGATCTTGAGCGAAACCGCCACATTCTGCTCAACCAGTACGCAGGTCATTCCGGCGGTGTTGAGATCGCGAATGACCTTGAGCACGTCGTGCACAACGGTCGGCGCGAGTCCAAGCGACGGCTCGTCGAACATGATGAGTTCCGGCTCGCCCATCAGGCAGCGTGCAATGGCAAGCATCTGC
>NZ_DATEPI010000060.1:0-8080 GCF_035273305.1 Bradyrhizobium sp.
GGCAAATCGTGGGACGACCATCGCGAGGAAGTCGGCAATCTGATGATCGCGACCGTGGACAAATATGCGCCCGGCTTCGCGGCAAGCGTGATCGGCCGACAGATGCTGTCGCCGCTCGATCTGGAGCGGCAGTTCGGCCTGCTCGGCGGCGATATCTTTCATGGTGCGCTGACGCTCAATCAATTGTTTTCGGCGCGCCCAATGCTCGGCCATGCCGATTATCGCGGGCCGTTGAAGGGCCTTTATCACTGCGGAAGCGGCGCTCATCCCGGCGGTGGGGTGACCGGCGCGCCCGGCCACAACGCCGCGCGGGTGATCCTGAGCGACCACCGGAAGCTGTTTAGGGGTGGCGTATAAATGACTGCAAAAGGGCGTTGACAGGCCTGTGGATAACCTGTGGAAAACTTGTGGATAAACCACGGGAAACAGGCGTGAAAACGATGTGAATCGCCGGTGAGTATCAGTTCGAATTAGCGGGAGAGGAGTGGACGTGATGACGTTTGAGAATCCCAATGTCAAAAACATCTGGACCACGATCGAAATAGATAAGGATGGTGTGGAGACAGTCCTGGTGGTGGAAACCGATCTCGAGCTGAATGCCGGCAGTCCCGCCTTTGATGCTGTCAAGGTTGATGCGTTGATTGATGCCGCCACGAAGAGCTTTCCGGCGAGTGGCGGAACGATTGACCGCATTCATTTGGTTCCGATTCGCTGAGAACGATGCCTGGCGGGGCCAAAAGGCGAGTGGGATGGACTCCACCACTATCGAAGATCGAACAAGAATAAGCACGCGATGAGCGTGGCGACGTCTGTTGAAGAACGCATTCGTGAGCCAGCGAAACGGCACATTGACATGCCCGTGATGAGGTTTCGCAAGATGCGCGGATGAAACCTGGATTGAAGAACTGGGCGCAGCTGGTAAAGCGCGACGTGCACGCGCTTTATCTCGCAAGCAAAGATCCGCGTGTTCCCTGGTACGCCAAAGCCCTGGCGGTCGTTATTGCAGGATACGCGCTTTCACCCATTGATTTGATACCGGACTTTATCCCGGTCGTCGGATACGTGGACGACGTGGTGCTGATTCCCATGGGGATATGGCTGGTAATCCGATTGATTCCGCCGGATATCATGGCAGAGCATCGGGAGCTTGCTGCCGCCCAGAAAGAGCGCCCGGTGAGCCGAAGCGCCGCTTTCGTAATCGTGGCGCTGTGGATTGGCTCGATCGCACTGTGCGGCTGGCTGGCATATCGATATTTTTCAGAGTGAGCCATAGCTTGCCGCCGACGGATTGCTGCGAACGAATCCACAAACCAGATCGCCAATCAGTCGCTTATTGCGGTCGCAGCGCAACCACCAGCCATGATAGTCTTGTCCGACACCACGAGAAGTCCGCATGCCGTCGTCGAAAAAGCCGCTCTATCACCGCGTCGAAAATGCTGCGCGAACCTGAAGCGCGCATCGCAATGCAATCGACCCCGACGCCCAGCACCCACCGCGCGAGTTTCGCGATCGGCAACGAACAGAGCGCAAAGCGCGTCATCGATGTCCTGACCGAGAGCTTTGTCGAGGGGCAGGCCGCGATTGCCGCATTCGAAGGCGCCGGCGGGCACTGGCACATCAGTGTGCACTTTGCCGAAGCGCCCGATCAGGCTTCGGTGCGCGAACTCGTCGGGGTCGCCGCCGGGGATCACATCACAGGTGACATCGCCTTCGACATCGTCGAAGCCCGCGATTGGGTCAAGGCCACGCTGGAACAACTGGTCCCGGTCCGCGCCGGCCGCTTCATCGTGCATGGTCGTCATGATCGCGCCAAGGTGCCCCCGAACAAGATCGGAGCTGAGATCGAAGCTGCGCTGGCGTTCGGCACCGGCCACCACGGCACCACCCGCGGCTGCCTGCTGCTGCTCGATCATGTGCTGAAAGCCTATCGGCCGCGCCGCGTGCTCGATCTCGGCACCGGCACCGGCGTGCTGGCGATTTCGGCGGCGAAGGCGCTGCGTATCAAACTGCTGGCAAGCGACATCGATCCGCTCTCGGTGAAGGTGGCCCGTGAAAATGCGCGGCTCAACGGGGCCGGCGAGTTGGTCAACGCCATCCGTGCCACGGGATTTTCGGCACCGCAATTCCGAACACGTAGACCGTTCGATCTGGTGCTGGCGAATATTCTGGCCAATCCGTTGCGGCAAATGGCAAGACCAATGGCGCGGCATCTGGCGTCATCCGCGCTCGTCATTCTATCGGGGTTGCTGCCGCATCAGGCCCAGAGCGTGGTTGCGGCCTACCGCGCGCGCGGGCTTGTTCTGGAACGCCACATCCAGATCGAAGGCTGGAGCAGCCTGTTGATGCGTAAGGCGCAATGAACCTCAATGCGTGATGCTCAATCGGACGGCCCGTCCTGGCGGCGACGTGTGGTCACGCCCCTCTCCTGTTTAAGTGTACGCTTTGCCCGCGCCTCGACAAACCGATCCAGCATCTGAACAATGAGGCCGCGCTGTTTTGTCATGATCGGAGCAATTGGGCCGCGTCGGGGCGACAGCGAAATCTTTTCAAAGGAAAAAGCAGGCACGGTGTATCCCCTCGTACTGAGTTGAAACACTCCCGGGATTCCTCCGGATATCGATCGATGCACTGCGCGAGGATGAAAATACCTTGGCAGCAATCGTCAGGGCCGTCTAACGCAGCGCCTTTGATTTAAGCATAATATATGCCACATCACCGTCAACTTGCGTTGATTGCGGAGTTCTCCACCGAATCCTAAAGTGGTCAGCATGTTCGAAGCGCTTTTCCAGACATTCGAAGAACCCGAGAGCGGTGTTGCGCTGACGGCGCGGCTGTCCGCGTTTCGCGAGGAGCTGGCGCGGCGGAATTTGACCGGATTCGTGATTCCGCGCGCCGACCAACAGCAAAACGAATATGTCCCGCCATCGGAAGAGCGGTTGGCATGGCTCACCGGCTTTACCGGATCGGCAGGACAGGCGATTGTGCTGGCACATGAGGCGGCCGTGTTCGTGGACGGCCGCTATACGCTACAGGCCGCAAAGCAGGTCGATGGGCGGGCCTGGAGCATCGAGCCGCTCGCCGATCCGCCGCCGGAAAGCTGGCTGAAAAAGCATCTGACCGCCGGCGACCGCCTCGGATTCGATCCATGGCTGCACACTTCGGCGGCAGCCGAACGGCTCGCGGCCGCCTGCACCAAGGCCGGAGCGGAGCTGGTCGCGGTTGAGAGCAATCCGCTGGATTCGGTGTGGACCGAACGCCCGCCACCGCCGCTTGCGCCGGTGACGGTGCACCCGCCGCGATATTCAGGCGAAACGGAGGCTGAAAAGCTGATCCGGATCCGCATGGAGATCGCAAATCTCGGGGCCGACGCGCTGGTGCTGTCGGATTCGCACGCGGTGGCCTGGGCCTTCAACATCCGCGGCGCCGACGTGTCGCATACGCCGCTGCCGTTGTCCTATGCGCTGGTGCCAAAGGACGGTCGCGCCATCATCTTCATCGACAGCCGGAAGCTCTCCAACAGCACCCGCGACCATCTTGAGCGATCGGCCGATGTCGAGGAGCCGACCGCACTCGCGCCGAAACTCACCGAACTGGCCCAGCGCGGCGCGTCGATCGCGCTCGATAGTGCCAGCGCCGCCGACGCGCTGAGCCGGCTGATAGCTGGCGCGGGCGGCAAGCCGGTGCGCGGCAACGATCCGGTCGGCCTGCTCAAGGCGATCAAGAACGCGACCGAGATTGAAGGCGCAAGAGCCGCGCACCGGCGCGATGCGGTGGCGCTGGCGCGCTTCCTGGCCTGGATCAACCGCGAAGGCCCCTCCGGCGCGCTGACAGAGATCGACGCTGTCGAGGCGCTGGAGAGCTTCCGGCGTGATACCGGCGCGTTAAAGGACGTCTCGTTCCCGACCATCGCCGGCACCGGTCCGAACGGCGCGATCGTGCACTACCGCGTCACCCGCAAAACCAACCGGCGGATATCGCCCGGCGATCTTTTGCTGATCGATTCCGGCGCGCAGTACGAAGACGGCACCACCGACGTCACCCGCACCATTGCAATCGGCGAGCCGAATGCGGAAATGATCGACCGGTTTACCCGCGTGCTGCGCGGTCACATCGCGATTGCGCGCGCCGTGTTTCCGGATGGCACGACCGGCGCGCAGATCGACGCGCTCGCGCGTCAATTTCTCTGGCAGGCCGGTGTGGATTTCGAGCACGGCACCGGGCACGGCGTCGGCAGCTATCTTTCCGTCCATGAAGGCCCGGCGCGGATTTCAAAGCTTGGCACCACGCCACTTCGGCGCGGCATGATCCTGTCTAACGAGCCCGGGTACTACAAGGCCGATGCTTACGGAATCCGCATCGAGAATCTCGAACTAGTCGTCGGCGCGGAGATTGCCGGCGCCGAAAAGCCGATGAACGCCTTTGAGGCGCTGACCCTTGCGCCAATCGACCGGCGTCTGATCGAGCCGAAAGTGTTGGCGGCAACCGAGCTGAGCTGGCTCAACGACTATCACGCGCGCGTCCGCCAGGACGTCCGCCCGCATGTCGACGAGGCCACTAAAGTCTGGCTCGATGCGGCGACCGCGCCGTTGCAGTGAGCTGGTTGTTCTGACGCGTTTTCTTCGCCAACCCCCGTCCACTTCGCTCGAAAACACGCTACTGCCGGATCATCTTCAGCCATTCGTCTTCGGTCAGCACCTCGACCCCGTGCTTCTTGGCCTCGGCAAGTTTTGAGCCCGCGCCAGGACCGGCGACCAGGTAATCCGTCTTTTTCGAGACCGAGCCGGCAGCCTTGGCGCCGAGCCGTTCAGCCATGGCCTTGGCTTCGTCGCGGGTCATCTGCTCCAGTGCGCCGGTGAAGACCACCGTCTTGCCGGCGATCGCCGAATTGCTTTTAGGTTTCTCGGCATCGAGAATGGTGACCTGCTTCGTCAGCCGCTCGACGATGCCTCGATTGTGCGGCTCGCCGAAATAGGCCCGGATGCTGGCGATCACGGTGTCGCCGATCTGGTCGAGCGCATCCATGTCGGCGATGGCCTCTTCGTCGCCACTGGCGACCTTCAGGCAGGCGTCGTGAAATGCCCTCCACGATCCATAGCCGCGCGCCAGTGCGAGCGCGGTTGTCTCGCCCACATGCCGCATCCCCAAGGCATAAATAAAACGCTCCAGCGAAATCCGCCGCCGTTCCTGGATCGCGGCGAACAGATTGCGCACCGAGGTCTCGCCGTAGCCCTCAAGCTGTTCCAGCCTGAGCTTGGCGTTGCGGGCTGGGAGTGTGAAAATATCAGCAGGCTCCCTCACCCATTCCTTCTCGAAGAAGAACCCGATCTGCTTTTCGCCCAATCCCTCGATGTCGAAGGCGCGGCGCGAGGCGAACAGCTTCAAATGCTCGATCTTCTGGTACGGGCAGGCAAACTCGCCGGTACAGCGGGCGCGGGCGCCCTCCTCGCCTGTTGCGGTCTCCTCGCGAACCACATCGGTATGCAGCGGGCACGGACATTTCTTCGGAAATTGATAGGGCTTCGCGTTACGAGGCCGCTTGTCGAGCACGATATCGACCACCTGCGGAATGACATCGCCCGCGCGCTGGATCACAACCGTGTCGCCGATCCGGATATCGCGGCCCTGGCGCAGCTGTTCGCCGTGGCCGCCGACGCCCCTGATGTAGTCCTCGTTGTGCAGCGTGACGTTTTGCACGATGACGCCTCCGACACCGACAGGCTCGAGCTTGCCAACCGGGGTGAACGAGCCGGTGCGCCCGACCTGGATTTCGATATCGCGAAGCACGGTCATCGCGCGCTCGGCCGGGAATTTGTGCGCGATCGCCCAGCGTGGCGTGCGCGAGACGAAGCCGAGACGCTCCTGCCAGTCAATCCGGTCGACTTTGTAGACGACACCGTCGATGTCGTAATCGAGTTTGGCGCGCTGTTCTTCGATTTTGTGATGAAACGCGATCAACTGCTCGACCGAGTGGCAGATCTTCATCAGCGGGTTGGTGCGAAAGCCGCAGCGCTCGAACCATTGGATCATGCCGGACTGGGTGTCTTCCGGCATCCCGCTCATTTGTCCCCATGCATAAGCGAAAAATCCGAGCGGACGCGAGGCGGTGATCGACGGATCCTTCTGGCGCAGGGATCCCGCGGCCGAGTTGCGGGGGTTGGCGAAGATGGTGTCCCCGGCGGCCTTCTGGCGTTCGTTGAGCGCGAGAAAAGCTTGCTTGGTCATGTAGACTTCGCCGCGCACCTCGCACACATCGGGTACGTTGCGGCCCCTGAGCTTTTTCGGCACGTCCTCGAGAGTGCGAATATTGGCGGTGACGTCTTCGCCCTCGGCGCCGTCGCCCCGCGTGGCCGCGGTGACGAGTTCGCCTCGCTCATATCGCAGCGACATCGAGAGGCCGTCGATCTTCGGCTCGGCGGAGAAATCGATCCGTTCGTTTTCGGTCAGCTTCAAGAAGCGGCGGATGCGGCCGACGAAATCGAGCACATCCTGCTCGGCAAAGGCGTTGTCGAGCGACAGCATCGGCACTGCATGCCGGACCTTCTTGAATTTCCCTGACGGCGCCGCGCCGATTTTCTGGGACGGCGATTCGCTGCTCACCAATTCCGGAAACCGGCCCTCGATCGCGTTCAATCGCTTGCGAAGCGCGTCGTATTCGGCATCGGAAACTTTTGGCGCATCGTCTTGATAGTAGGCCTTGTCATGGCGCTCGATCTCGAGCGTCAGCCGCTTGTGCTCGATTTTCGCTTGCGCCTTGGTGAGGGTGTCGATCGCGGCAGGCGCTTGCTTTGACTTGAGGGCCATCGTTGCCAGATCGTGTTTACGCCGTCGCCGCGCGCAGCAGGCGTTCGGCGGCGGCGCGGGCTTCGGCGGTTATTTCGGCGCCGGCCAGCATGCGCGCGATCTCTTCGCGGCGATGATCGGCGGCAAGTGCGTTGACGCGGGTTGCGACGCGCTTGCCTTTGTCCAGGGCGTCTTTAGAAATCAACAGATGCTGATTGGCGCGTGCGGCTACCTGCGGCGCATGCGTCACCGCCATCACCTGCACCTTGCCCGCGAGCCGCGCCAAGCGGCCGCCGATTGCGTCGGCGACAGCGCCACCCACTCCGGTATCGATTTCGTCAAACACCAACGTGGGCGCGGAACCGCGGTCCGACAGCACGACTTTGAGCGCCAGCAGGAATCGCGACAGCTCGCCGCCTGAAGCCACCTTCATCAGCGGTCCGGGTTTGGTGCCGGGATTGGTCTGGACCCAGAATTCGACCCGATCGAACCCTTGCGGCCCCGGCGAGTTCGGATCGGAATCGATCTGTGTCATGAACCTGGCGCGTTCCAGCTTCAGCGGCGCCAGCTCGGAGTTGACGGCTTTGTTTAGCTTCTCGGCAGATTTGACACGCGCATTGGAAAGTTTGCTTGCGGCGGTGCCGTAGCGAGCGTCGGTTTCCGCCGCTGCAGTTTCCAGCTTCTTCAATTGATCGGCGCCGGCGTCGATCAACGCGACGTCGGCAGCATATTTCGCGGCCAAGGCCGCCAGCCCGTCGACCGGCGTCGAATATTTGCGCGAGGCCGCCCGCAGTCCGAACAGGCGCTCTTCAATCCGTTCCAGTTCGGCGGGATCGAAATCGGCCGCGATCAGCGCCGCGTTCAGGTGTTGCTCGGCTTCCTCGAGCGCATTGATGGCGACATCGATCGCTTTCACCGCCGGTTCGACCAGCGCCGGCGAATTTCCGGCGCGTCGTTCCAACCGCCGCACCGCCGCCGACAGCGCGGGGACCGGTGAATGACTGCCACTGATCGCGTCCTGCGCCTCGCGCAGATCGGTCGCGATCTTCTCGCCCTGCATCATCGAGGCGCGGCGTTCAGCCAGCAAGGTTTCCTCACCGTCCTTTGGTTTCAGCTTCTTCAGTTCATCCGAAGCATGTCGCAGATAATCCGCCTCGCGAGCGGCGCGCTCCATTCCGGCGCGATGGTCCTCCAGGGCTGCGTATGCAGCACGTCTGGCCTCCCACAGGGACTCCACCGCGGTTACGTCCTTCTCCAAGCCGGCGAATGCGTCCAGCAGTCGGCGGTGCGTGGAAGCGTC
>NZ_DATEPI010000061.1:0-2918 GCF_035273305.1 Bradyrhizobium sp.
TCTGCTTCACTCCGCCAGAAAACGCTCTTTAACTAAATAAAAACCGGCCGGGTCCATGACCCGGCCGTTTTTGCAAGCGCGAGCGCTTACCTCTCGCGGAACGCGCGCTTCAGCTGGTCGCTTAGCGGCTTGACCAGGTAGGACAACAGCGTGCGGTCACCGGTCTGCACGAATGCTTCGACGGGCATGCCTGGAATCAATTTAACATCGCCAAGGCGCGCGATTTCCTCCGGCGGCATCGATACCCGGATGGTGTAATAGGATTGGCCGGTGCGCTGTTCGGTGGTGACATCCGGCGAGACACGGCTGACGACCCCGTTCAGTTCCGGCGTGGTGCGCTGGTTAAATGCCGAGAGACGCAGCAGGGTCTTCTGGCCGATCTGCAATTTATCAATGTCCTGCGGATTGACCTTGGCTTCGACCTGCAGGTCATCGGTTTGCGGAACGATCATCATGATGTCGGCGCCGGCGGTGATGACGCCGCCGACCGTATGCACCGTCGACTGCAGCACCATGCCGTCCTGCGGAGCGCGGATGTCGACGCGGCGTAGCTGATCTTCGGCGGTAACCTTGCGTTCGACGAATTCGCCGATCTTGTCGTTTGTCTCACGCAGGTCCTTGGAGACATCGCTGACCATGTCCTTGTCGACCTGAATGATCTGCAGTTCGGTTTCGGTAATTTTGCCCTTGGCCTGCGCCCGCGACGCAATGTATTGCGCGCGCTCGCCGTTCAGCCGCGCCGCATCACGCTCGAGCGTGGTCAGACGCGAAATTTGCACGAGATGCTTCTCGTAAAGATCGCGAACGCCGGACAGTTCTTTCTCCACCAGCGCGATTTCCTGATCTTTCGCTTTCTCCTGCGCCGCGAGGCCGGCGATCTCCTCGTTTAGCTGCGTGATCCGCTCGCGTAGCTGCGACTTCTGGCCAACCCGGCCGTTGACGCGGACCTCGAACAATTTGGTCTCGCTTGCGATGATGGTCTTGACGTCGGGATCATCGGCGCGATCGAGCAGCGTCTTGGGAAATACGATCTTGTCCAGCCCCTGCTGTTCCGCCTGCAGTCGCGCCGCCCGCGCCCACAGCCCATCAAGGTTCTTGGTCACAATCGCGAGACTGGCCTTGGTGACGGTGTCGTCCAGCCGCACCACGATATCGCCGGCCTTGACCAGATCGCCATCGCGCGCGCGCACCTCGCCGACAACGCCGCCGGTCGGGTGCTGCACTTTCTTCACATTCGATTCGACGACGATCGAGCCCGGCGCAATCAACGCGCCTGAAATCTCCGCGGTCGACGCCCAGCCACCGAGGCCGCCCGCCAACACCAGCGCGATCGTCAGCCCTATGATCAAGTGCAACCGGATCGACTGCTGGGCTCCTCGGTTTTCGGCCCCGATCATGATTTGGTAACTCCGCCTTCGGATACGATCTTGATCGGGGTGGGCGGAGAAACCCGCTGCAGGACCTGACCCAGGACCGTTTCCTTGGGGCCAAAGGCCTGCATCCGGCCGTCCTTGAGCACAAGCAGTTGGTCGACTGCCTCGATCCCGATCGGCCGGTGCGCTACGACGATCACGATCGCGCCCCGCTCGCGCGCCGCGCGCACCGCCCGCGTCAAGGCCTCGTCGCCTTCGGTGTCGAGATTTGAGTTCGGTTCGTCGAGCACGATGAGAAATGGGCTACCATACAGCGCGCGCGCCAGAGCGACGCGTTGGGCCTGGCCAGCCGAGAGCGCGGCACCCTGCTCTCCGATCTGGGTATCATAACCCTCGCGCATCTTGATGATCATCTCGTGGACGCCGGCTTCCTTTGCAGCGCTGATGATAGCCTCCGCGGAGGCGTCCGGATCGAATCGGGCGATGTTCTGGGCCACCGTGCCGGCAAACAATTCGACATCCTGCGGCAAATATCCGACGTGGCGGCCGAGCAGGTCGGACGACCACTGGTCGAGTGCCGCGCCATCGAGCCGTACCTTGCCACGGACCGGCTGCCAAACGCCGACCAACGCGCGCACCAAGGAGGATTTGCCGGATCCGCTTGGCCCGATCACGCCGAGGCCGTTGCCGGCCTGAAGGGCGAAGGTAACATCCTGCACGATCACCTTTTGGTCGCCGGGCGGCACGATGCTGACGCTTTCCACCGACAGCCGACTGGATGGATTTTGCAATACCGTCTGCGCGGTTGCGGCAGGCACCGAGCTGAGCAATCGATTCAGCCGTTGCCAGCTCTGCCTCGCGGCGACGAAGCCTTTCCAGTGCGCGATCGCGAGGTCGACCGGGGCAAGCGCGCGCGCGCTCAGGATTGATCCCGCAATGATGATGCCCGCCGTCGCCTCCTGGTGGATGACGAGATAGGCGCCGACGGCGAGCACCGCCGACTGCAAGGTCATCCGTAGCACCTTGGCAACCGCACCGAGGCCGCCGGCGACATCGCTGGCGCGCTGATTACCCGCCAGATAATTCTGGTTGGCCAGGCTCCAGCGCCGGGCTAAGCGTCCGGACATTCCCATTGCGACCAGCACTTCGGCATTTCGTCGGCTGGTGGCCGCCAGATCGTTGCGACGCGCCGCCAAACCCATGGCCTCGCGCGCCGGCGCGCGCGATAGCTGTTCGGTGAGAACAGTTAGGCTGACCAGGATGATCGCGCCAACCAGCGCGGTGAGGCCGATCATGACGTGGAATGCAAAACAGATCGCCAGATAGAACGGCAACCAGGGCAGATCGAACAACGCGCCCGGTCCCATGCTGGACAGAAACGAGCGGATGTTGTCCAGGTCTCGTAACGGCTGCAGTCCTTCGTTGCGTCCACCGACCATGAGCGGCAGCCGCACAACCGTATCGAACACGCGCGCATTGAGCGCCTCGTCGAGCGAGGTCCCGATGCGGCCAAGGATGCGTCCCCGGATCAGGTCGAGACTGCCT
>NZ_DATEPI010000062.1:0-7986 GCF_035273305.1 Bradyrhizobium sp.
GATAACCGCGTCGCGGCATTCGCCCATCTCCCTCGGATTCCTCCACGCAAAAACCCACACCCCGCGATCTCGCCGCGCATTTCCGCGCGAGTTTTGGATCGTGTGAAGCGCATCTGAAAATCAGAGGTCGCAGGGAATGCCGGGCGCTCAATGCACCCGCAGTCTCGTATGCAAAAATAGAAAGCATACGAGTTAGTCACCACAGGTTCACCGGATTCACCCGGCATTCCCGCACGCAATGGTTTTACGGCTTATAACGTGATCTTCCCGGTGATCGGGCTTTGTTGTCACCGTCGCCTGCGGAAATACTTCAGCAAGCTTGACGCCAGCGTCGAGGCGTCAGAACCACACGACTTCGCCGTCCGCTTCACATGCCGTTCGTCAGCGGCACATCAGCGTCCATCGCATCCCGTCCCGCGTTCGTGACGATCGCGAAACGCCCCTCATCTGGGCCGGGACGGCGCGCTTATGGATGTGATTTGGGCAAAACGAGAAGCAATATATTTCTCCAAACAGCGCTGGACAGAGAAATCACCGATTTGCGCGTCGGGCACCGTCTAGGTTGAATGCCTCAACTGCCTGACATGTGTCGCGCGACTGCCAGAGGCTAGGCGGAATTGATGACCCCAAGTTTCGGAAATGCTTCGGGATCGGCCGCCAGCACGGCGCGAGCGCGGGCGCTGTCCTCATCCATTCTCGCTACCAGCGCCTCGACGCTATCGAATTTCAATTCGTCGCGGATGAAGCTGATGAAGGCCACATCGAGCGTCGCTCCATAGAGGTCGCCCTCGAAGTCGAACATAAAGATTTCAAGCAGCGGCGCGCCGTTGTCGAAGGTCGGGCGGCGGCCGAAGCTCGCGACCCCATCGAAGCGCAATTGATGCTTGCCTTGGTTCTTGCCTTGCTCTCGCTCGACCCGAACTGCGTAGATGCCGTGCTTGAGCCCGCAATTATTGTCCAGACGGATATTGGCGGTCGGATAGCCGAGATCGCGGCCGCGCTTTTCGCCATGGATCACTTCACCGGTGACGAACCATGGACCTCCGAGCATCGCGCTAGCATCCTTAATCTGTCCCTCCGCGAGCGCCATGCGGATAGCGCTGGAGGAAACCGGCCGCTCGTCGATATCGACGTGCGGCTGCACGTCCACTTCGATGCCGAGCCGCGGCGCCTCATTGGCGAGCAGGCTCGGCGATCCGACCCGCCCCTTACCGAAATGGAAGTCATAACCGACGGCAATACCGCTCACGCCGAGCCGATCGATCAGGTCATGGTGAATGAAATCCTTCGCCGTAGTCTCGGCGCGGTGCTTATCGAAGGTCATCACAACCGCGCCCTCTAACCCCGTTCCGGCCAGCAGACGCAGTTTTGCAGTCTCGTCGGTGAGCCTGAACTGGGGTGTATTCGGGCTGAAGAACCGGCGCGGGTGCGGCTCGAAGGTCACCGCCAGGGCGGGACGCCCCTGAATGCGCGCCATTTGCAGGGCCGCCGCGATAACCGCACGATGGCCTAGGTGAACGCCATCGAAATTTCCCATGGCGACCACCGCGCCGCGCGGGATCGCGGCCAGGGGCGTGGAGTCGCGGATAATGATAAATCCAGACGGCATTGACGGATTCTTTAGCTCAGTTGGATGCGGCCGGACCGTGACTTGCGGCGCGCAACGAAGTCAAGCGCAGCTAGATAGCGCGTCAGTGGGCGGCAGGTATGTCGCCCTTGCGGTATCAGGTTAACGGGCTGTTTAACGCCCAGTGCTAGTGGTTGGACAGCACCCGTGGCCAGTTTTGGTCCGCGGCGGTTGAGCGGTGCCCGATAGCATTATGTTCGTGTAAGGAATGCAAGATGGCGGTTGACACGTCGATGTCGGTCCTCGTGGTGGATGATTACAACACCATGATCCGCATCATCAGGAATCTTCTAAAGCAACTCGGATTCGAGAACATAGATGATGCCAGTGACGGATCGGCGGCGCTTAACAAGATGCGAAGCAAGAAATACGGCCTGGTGATCTCCGACTGGAATATGGAGCCGATGACGGGTTACGACCTGCTCCGGGAAGTTCGAGCCGATCCCAACCTCGCGACCACGCCGTTCATCATGATCACGGCGGAATCCAAAACCGAGAACGTGATCGCCGCCAAGAAGGCGGGCGTGAACAATTACATCGTCAAGCCGTTCAATGCGGCAACGCTCAAAACCAAGATTGAGGCGGTATTCCCCGATACAGTGCCCGCTTAACACGGCGCATACGAGAAGCTACCACCTCAGCTCGCGTGTCAGCGCGCGGGGAGGGTGGCCGAAAAGCTGCTTCACCGATACCGGATCGAGTTGATCGACCCCTTCAAACTCTTCGGCATGAATGCCTCTGGTGACGAACAAGCAATCGATGCCGAAGCCGTGCGCGCCTGCCACATCGGTGCGTACTGAATCGCCGATTGCGAGAACGCGATCCAGACTGATCGGGTGATGGTGCCGCTTGGCCGCCAATTCCATCGCGCGCTCATAGATCGGCCGGTGCGGCTTGCCATAAAAGATCACCTCGCCGCCGACTTCGCGGTAGAGTTCAGCAATCGCGCCGGCGCAGTAGATCAAACGATCGCCGCGTTCAACCACGATGTCCGGATTGGCGCAGACCAGCGTCAGCTTGCGGTCGCGCGCCTGCAGCATCATCGCGCGATAATCTTCAGCCGATTCCGTTTCATCGTCGAACAGACCGGTGCAAACGATATAGTCGGCCTGTTCCAGCGGGGCGAGCACCGGATCGAGCCCGCGATGGATCGAGTTGTCGCGCTCGGGCCCGATCCAGAACATTTTCCGACCGGGATGGTCGGCGACGAAATGCCGGGTCAGATCGCCCGAACTGACGATGGCGTCATAGGTATCATCCGCGACCCCCAGTTTGCGCAATTGCCGCTGCACGGAATCGGCGGGTCGCGGCGCATTGGTGATCAGAATCACGGTGCCGCCTTGCTTGCGAAAAGTGTGAAGCGCTTCGCAGGCCTCCGGAAATGCCACCAGCCCGTTATGAACGACGCCCCAGATATCGCTGAGCACGACCTCGAGCCCGGTCGCGAGATCGCGCAGCTTCTCGATGAATCGGAGTGATTTCATCGCAGCGATGGCCGCTCAGGCCTGGCCTGCGATGCGCCGGGCCAATGCGGCATTCCCAGACACCCGCGCGGGATCGATGGCCAAGCCATCCAGCGAAGCAGTTCTGCCTGAGCCATTGATTTCCTGCGTCTTGGCGGGGATGCTCCCGGCGGTAGCAGATGCTCCCTCGGGCCGCAACGGCCGCGGCGGCGCAAACAGGAAGCCCTGGCCGAACCGGACGTCATAGTCGAGCAGATCAACCACGGACCTTTCGCCTTCGATTCGCTCGGCAATCAGGTCGATACCGAAGCGGCCAAGCAGATCGGAAAGATCCGAGGGGTGAATGTCGGAGCCCGAATTGTGGCGATGGTCCAGCAGCAGCGCTGCCGGCACCTTGATGAAGCGGACGCCCCGGTCGGCGAGTTCGCGTGGCTCGATACGCAAATCCGTGACGTGGTCAATCGAGAAACGAAAGCCGCGTTGCGCCAAGGCCGCCAGATGCTCGATCTTGCCCGGATCAAGATTGCGAAATGTCGACTGCTTGAATTCCAGCACCAGTGAAGGCGCGAGTGCGCGATTGGCTTCGAGGAAGTCCAGGCATTGCGCGAAAATCGCGGGATTTCCCAAGGTCGCGGCGGCCACATTGCAGAACACGCCGACGTCCTTGTTGCGCACCATCAGCCGGCGCAGCACCTGCACGCATTTCAGCATCACGGCGTGATCGATCCGCCCGATCAGGCCGGCGGCTTCCGCGACCAGAATGAAATCGTCGGCGGCCACAACCTGGTCCCGCTCGTCGCGCAGGCGCGTCACCGCTTCATAGAAGCGCACCTTTCGTTGCGGCAGACTCACCATCGGCTGCAGATAGATGTCGATGCGGTTTTCATCGATCGCGCTTTTCACGGCAGCGAGAATCTGTGCCTGGCTGCGGGAGGATGAGCCATCGCTGGACGTGCTCGTCGATGCCGACGCGACTCCCGCCTCGTGGCCGCCCGATGTTTCATCGACGGACGATGACGCCTCGCTGGCCGACTCGGTTTGAAGTTTTCCGGCGGAGCTCGCGATGGCCGCGGTCGCACCCGCCAACATGTCATCATGGTTTGCAACTGACGCCGCAAGTTGCTTCACCAATGTGCCCAGCTCATTGATCTCGCTGGTGACCGCCTGAATGCGATCGGCGCTAACGGAGTTCGCTGAAACCATCTTGCCTTCCAGCGCGGCGAGGCGACGGCCAAATTCGGCCACCTGGCGGGCGAGATCCGCGGTGCCGCGAGACAGGTCGGCGATCTGTCCGCCGACGTCGGTGCGATCGCGCAGTCTCATCGAGACCGCATTGTAGAGGATGAAGGCGGTCAGCGCGGTGAGCGCGACGATGGCGGATTCGGTTCCGCTGATGCCGGCGACCGAGTACAGGATCAGGCCGAGCGAGGCGGCGACCAGTACCATGCAGATGGCGATGAATATCGTGGAAATCCGGATCATGCTGCGCGGAAGCCCCCCAGCTCCTCTCGTCCCTGGCTCGGGGGCGCTTCGCACCAGCCTGCCAGCGCTCACCCAAGCGCTGCGACCTTAGCATCAATGTTGATTCGAGCAGCTAGTGTTCTTTTTGGTCGGACTAAAACTCCGATCGGGAACTCTCGGTCTTTCCCCCGCGCACCGACCGCGCGGGGAGCGCGTCAGGCGACCGCGCGGATCACCTTTGCGACCTTGTCAACCATCTCGCCGATCTGGTCCTCGGTGATGATCAAGGGCGGCGTCAGCGCCAGCGTGTCGCCCGCGATCCGAAGCATGAGGTCGTTGTCGTGGAATGCGCTGTTGAGCGCGTCGAAGCCGCGCTTGCCCGGAAGTTCCGCGCGCGGGGCAAGGTCGATACCGGCGGTCAGGCCGACGGTGCGGATATCGACCACGTTGGGCTCCCGTTTCAGCGACATCACGGCGTCGGCGAACTTCGATTCGAGCTTGTTGGCCCGCTCGAACAGCTTCTCATCGCGGTAGATATCCAGGGTCGCCAAAGCCGCGGCGCAGGCGAGGGGATGGGCCGAATAGGTATAGCCATGGGCCAATTCCACCAGGTGCTCAGGGCCGCTCATGAACGCATCATGGATGGTGTCGCGTACCAGCACGCCGCCCATCGGGGCCGCGCCATTGGTAATGCCCTTCGCAAACGTGAGCATGTCCGGCAGTACGCCGTATCGCTCGGCGGCAAAGGCAAATCCGAGCCTGCCGTAACCGGTGATGACCTCGTCGAAGATCAGCAGAATGCCATGCTTCTGAGTGATTTCGCGCAGTCTCTTAAGGTACCCTTTCGGCGCCGGCAGCACGCCCGTGGATCCAGCCATTGGTTCCACGATCACCGCGGCGATGGTGGAGGCGCCGTGCAGATTGACCAGCCGCTCCAACTCATCGGCGAAATGGATGCCGTATTCCGGCTCACCTTTGGTGAAAGCCTGCCGCTCGCGGTCATAGGTGTGGGGGAGATGGTCGACGCCCGCCAGCAGCGTGCCGAACATCTTGCGATTGTTGACGA
The DNA here is from genome assembly GCF_035273305.1 of Bradyrhizobium sp. GTDB lineage: Bacteria > Pseudomonadota > Alphaproteobacteria > Rhizobiales > Xanthobacteraceae > Bradyrhizobium. The sequence goes on from NZ_DATEPI010000062.1 coordinate 5,618, forward strand.
TCCCGCCGACCGAAGTGCCGCCGAATCCGACGCCGTGGTAGCCGCGCTCGCGCCCGATCAACCGGCTTCGCGTCCCCTGGCCCTGGGTTTGATGATAGGCCAGCGCGATCTTCAGCGCTGTGTCGGCGGCTTCCGAGCCGGAATTGCAGAAGAACACGTGATCGAGGCCGTCGGGCGCGAGATCGGCGATGCGGCTTGCGAGTTCGAACGCCTGCGGTATCCCGAATTGGAACGGCGGCGCGTAATCCAGCGTCTCGGCCTGCTTGGCGATGGCAGCCGCAATTTGCGTCCGACCATGGCCGGCATTGGTGCACCACATGCCCGAGGCGGCATCGATGATCTTGCGGCCGTCGACTGTAAAGTAATGCATGTCCTTGGCGCCGGCGAGCAGACGCGGCGCCTTTTTGAACGCCCGATTGGCGGTGAACGGCATCCAGTGTGCCGCAAGGTCATTGGGCACGTTGACGGCGGCGGGGCGTGGGCTCTTGTCCAGCATGGGAGGCCTCTTTATTCGCGAATGTGACGGCTATGCCCGCAAGCTATCAGCTTCATCGCGGAACGGGAACGCTACCGACGGCCTATATTTCGGCAAATTGGGCCGTTTCACGAAGGTGTGCGGTTCACGGCCGTGTTCACAAGTCGCGTGCGGCGATCCAGAACACTTCACCTTCGGAATCTTCCGTATCCAGCCACAGCATCGGCATTTTCGGGAATTCAGCTTCGAGCGCCGGCCGGCAACGCCCGACCTCGCACAAGAGCCCGCCGTCTGCGGTGAGGTGCCGTCCGGCCTCGTTCAAGATGCGCCGGATGATGTCGATCCCGTCGGCGCCGCCGTCAAACGCCAGCCTGGGCTCGGCGCGGCATTCGCGCGGCAGTCCGGCCATGCCTTTTTCATCGACATAGGGTGGGTTGGAAATGATCAGGTCGTAACGCGCGTCTCCGATCGGCTTGAAGAGATTGCCTCGATGCAACGTCACCCGGTGTTCAAGGCCGTACTCGGCAATGTTGCGGGCGGCGACATCGAGCGCATCCCCGGAAATGTCGACCGCTTCGATCCGGGCGTTCGGAAATTTCCGGCTCGCGAGAATTGCGAGGCATCCCGAGCCGGTGCAGAGATCGAGGACGCTCTCGACCGCATCGGGCTCCTCGATCAGCGAGGCGCTGTGGCCGCTATCGCCGGCGAAGTGCGAATCCAGCAACTCGCCGATAAAGGACCGCGGTACGATCACGCGTTCGTCGACGTAGAACGGCAGGCCACGCATATAGACCTTGTTCACCAGATAAGCGGCGGGTTTGCGGGTGCTGACGCGCCGCGCGATCACGTCAAGGATCGCTTTGGCCTCGCGCCCTGTGACCCGGGCAGCCGCGAACGCTTCGAACTGGTCGGGACGAAGGTGCAGCGTTTCACACACCAGGAACGCCGCTTCCGCGACCGGATCGGTGGTGCCGTGGGCGAACACCAGTCCGGCCTCGAGGAAACGACTGACGGCATAGCGGACGAAATCGAGCATCGTCAGCAGTTCGCCGGCCGGAACTCTCGGAAGTTTGACAGCGCGGCCGCGCTTCACCGGCCTGCCGCGCGTTGCCATCACGACTTGGTCCAGCGCGCGACCGCGGCGTCGTCTTGGCTGCGCGCATCGACCCAGGTCGTTCCCGCGGCGCTCTCCTCGCGTTTCCAGAACGGGGCGCTGGCCTTCAGATAGTCCATCAGGAACTCCGCGGCCGCAAACGCCGCCTGCCGGTGTTGCGAGGCGGTCAACACCAGTACGATATTCTCGCCCGGGTTGATGCGGCCGACGCGGTGAATGACGCTGACGCCGCTCAAGGGCCAGCGTGACATCGCGCTCTCGACGTGGCGCGCGATCTCGGCTTCCGCCATGCCCGGATAGTGCTCGAGCGTCAGCGCCGCGATATTCTCGCCGTTCTCATTGCCGCGGCAAATGCCCGAGAAACTTACGACCGCGCCGATATCGGTACGCCCATTCGTCAACGCGGCGATTTCACGCGCGATGTCGAAATCGGCTTGCTGGATACGGATGGTCGGCTTCGCGGTCATGCGATCGACTTAGCCGCCCGTCATCGGAGGAAAGAAGGCAATTTCGCGCGCCCCGGCAATCGCAGCGTCTTGCTTGACGTGGGCGTGGTCGATCGCGGCGCGGATGACGCGCGGCTTCTCGAAAGCGTGGGCATAGGTTTCGCCACGCCTCGCCAGCCACGCCATCAAATCACCGACGGTGCGCACGTTTGCCGGCGGCTCGACTGTTTCCTCCGATTTGCCGATCCGTTCGCGCACCCAGGCAAAATATTTGACTTTCATCCCTCATCCTCCTCGATGAGGTGGTGAATGCCGGCACGTAAATAGTCCCACC
>NZ_DATEPI010000063.1:0-4828 GCF_035273305.1 Bradyrhizobium sp.
CGATAGTGGGCGCACATTGCTCGCATTGCTGGGATTGGATCACGCGATCGGGATGAACGACCGCCCGGCGCAATTCGCAGGGTCGGTTACGGGCGCGTGGGGCGCGCCGTTGCGTCTGAAGGCAAGATTGTCGGCAGCTGACATGCAGGCCGAAGCACAGGGGACCGCCGAACCATGGGCGCAGGACGCTAAAGCGAACTTCGACCTGAGCATTCGTGGTGTCAGTCTCGGGCCATTGCTTGATCTCAAGCCGACGGACACCCTGGCACAGAATATCAACCTGTCTACGCGTGTGTCGCTGAACAAAGGAAAGCTGACGTTCGACGATGTCGATACCGCGATTGCCGGCTCGCGGCTGCGTGGACGCCTCGCGGTCAGCCTTGATGGCGAAAAGAATGTCGAGGGCGAAATCGGCCTTGATACGCTCGATCTCGGGCCTGCCTTCGCACTCGCCATTGGAGGTGGCGGACACGATGGGACTGAGCCGCTCGGCGCCGGACTGTTGAAAGGCTGGCGCGGCCGTGTCGCCTTTCAGGCGCTGCGCGGTGTATTGCCCGGCGGAAGTGAGCTGCGCCCGGTCAGTGGCGCGATCAAGAGCAACGGTCAGTCGTTGAGCTTCGACACCATCAAGGGCGGAATTGGCGGCGGCGAATTGGCTACCGACGTCGACGCCAGGCAAGGCGCCAATGGAATCGTATTGAACGCGCGGGCTCAACTCTCAGGCGTCGATGGCTCGGCGCTGCGCTATCACAACCTGATATTGCCTGCCGGCCGCACCTCGATGCAGATGACGCTGATGACCCAGGGCCGCAGCGCCGTCGCTTTGGCCGGGGCGCTGTCGGGAAGCGGAACCATCACCCTTCAATCTGCCCGCATTCCCGGACTCGACCCGCGCGCCTTCGATGTCGCAATCCGCGCCAGCGATAACGGGCAGGCGACGGACGACGCCAAGTTACGGCAGATCATTGAGCCCGTGCTCTCGGCCGGCGCGTTGTCGATCAAGTCGGCGCAAATTCCATTCACGGTAGGCGATGGGCGGTTGCGCGTCGGCGCGACTACGCTCGAGGCCGATGGCGCGCGCGCTACAATATCCGGTGGCTATGATATTCCGGGCGAGCAGGCCGACATTCGGGTCAGCCTTGCCTCCACGGATGCGGGTCAATCAGCCAGCCGTCCGGAGATTCAGCTCTTCGCCGTCGGCTCGCCCGACGGGCTTCATCGCACAATTGACGTGGCATCGCTGTCATCTTGGTTGGCGGTGAGGGCAATTGACCGCGAAACCCGAAGGCTAGACTCGCTCGATCACGGCGAGCGGACCCCGTCGCTCCGGCCGGCTTCAATCCCCTCGGTTGCGGCGACGCCAAGTTCGGCCGCAACGCCGGATCCCGCGATTCCAGATCCACCGACTTCGGAACTGCCGCCCAGCCCGCGGCGCATTCCGCTGAAGCCCAGAAGCACTGCGCGGCCTACGCCCGCTCCTCCCGCCTACGCTGCGCCGGTCATGAGCCAGCAACTGGCGCCACTGCCGCCGCCGATCGAGGTTCGCCCCGTTCCCGGTGCTATCGCTCGCCCGCCGAAACCGAGACCGCCGCTGATGTTGGTCCCGCCCATGCCGGTCCCGGGGCGGTAAGCCGAGCCGGGTCGGCGGACGTCCGCTTGCACGCCCATGCGAAAGTGCCGGAGCTGGCCTTTACAGACCTTTGAGAAAAGCGATCAATAAGTCGTTCACGACCGATGCACGCTCTCGCTGTACCCAGTGTCCGGCACCCTCGAGAATGTGACAGCCGCGCAAATCCAACAAAGTATTACTGAAGTTGGCGATCTGAGGTTTCGAACTGGGAAACTTGAGGACGTCATCGCGCTCACCGGCAATGAACAGCGAAGGCTGCCGGATGACCACGCCACGCCATGGCGCCAACACCTCCCATGAACGAGTGATATTTCGGTACCAGTTCAAACCGCCACGGAAGCCGGTGCGCGAGAACTCCGCGACGAAGTAAGCGACATCTTCAGCGTCCAACCAAGACGGCAGGGTCTTCGGATCGACGAGGTTGTCCAGGAAGCCTTGGTTGGGCTCGAGCACTCCGAACGCGACTCGATCCGGCCCATCGCCTGAGCCAGAATAATTGATACGTCGGATTGACGTCGCGACGTCGCGCTCCAACTCCTTCTCCGCCACGCCCGGAGTCTGGAAATACTGCATATAGAACGTATGAATGCCCGCCTTCTTTAGAGCGTCGAGCAAGTTCACAGGTCCCGGTGGGGAGAAAGGCACGCTCATGCCGACCACAGCTCGGAAAACATCGGGTCGAAGCATTGCCGAATTCCAGGCCACGGGCGCACCCCAGTCGTGACCTACGATCACGGCCTGCTTTTCGCCCAGCTGTTTAACGAGCTCCACCATATCTCCCACCAGGTGCAGAACTGTATAGGCGGTGGGATCTTCCGGCGCGGTGGTGCCGCCGTAGCCGCGCATGTCGGGTGCCACGGCCCGATAGCCTGCGTTGGACAATGCAGCAAGCTGCGACCGCCACGAGATCCAAAGCTCCGGGAATCCGTGGCAGAGCAAAACCAGCGGGCCGCTGCCCTGCATGGCCATCTGCATGCGCAACCCGTTGACTTCAAGTGTTTGCAGCGTGGGTTGCGTCATGTTGGCCTCGATACGTCGGTGATTTCAGAGTTTGTCATGGTCGCATTCCCCTTCGCGGGTAAGGCAAAAGCCATCCCGGTGTTTCCTGAACGAGCTTGTGCAACCGTAAAGCTTCGGAGATTCAGCCGGCTTCACGCTTGATCGAGACTCGCGCACGTTTTCAGCGCTACGGCGCTATCAGCTTCTCGATTGTCTCCGGCAAGTAAGCTTCAGCCGGCAACCGTTCAGGCCCGATCAATGTCGCGGGCAAGGGGGACAATTGGCGTTGCATCGACCTCTGGCTGACTCTTGCCCTGCGGTGTCTGGCCTCATCACCGAACTCTACCCTGAGCTTGGTCGCCAGACGCCCCGTAATTCTCAAACGGCGCATTCTCTCTCTTCGTTCTTCAACATACGGCAGAAAATCAACTCGATCCAAATTCTTGGTTGAAATTAGAATGTCGCTGACGATACGGACATCTCTCGCCGCGATTGAAAGGCCCTGTCCCGTTATTGGATCGTTGTGCCCGGCAGCATCGCCAATAAGAACGATTCCGGTAGTAGTCGGATCGTCAACCCAGTGATCTTCATTGGAATAAGAATTGAACGTGCTGACGGGCAAGCCGCCGAGTATGGCCTCCGAATAGGGCAAACAATTCAGCCGGAATGCCTGCAAAAGCCGAGCTTCTCTATCGGGTCCGGCAAACTTTGCCCGGTCCGCAAAATCGTAACATGCGTAGAGGCGAACCATGTCCTTTCCTTGCGGAAAAACGAAGTAATGAAATCTGTCCTCGGTTCCGATCGCCTGCACTTGCCGAGGCCAATCGGGTACATTTGCTACCAGCATTCCGCCCAGAAGGTTATGTGGTTCGTCCGCCAACACGGGAAATCCGAGCTGCTTTCTGACTGCTGAATTGCGCCCATCGGCTCCGATAACAACCCGAGGCCTCAGCTGCACTGTTTGTCCATTAGACGAGAAAGCTACTGTCGGTCCGCTTCCTGCGGTCACTTCGATCTTTTTGATGCCGGTCAGGACGTGTGCACCCGATTCCTTTGCAGACGCGGAGAACACGTTGCACATTGTTGGGTGACCGATGCATATGGCGCCCGGAATTTCCGGCAGCAGGTTTCTAAAATCCAAGGCCCGCTGTTCGGCGACTTCTGGTGACCAGTTTTCGTCGTAGGGCACGTTGCGCTGTACATCGATGGCGCCATTCTCGTACAGCAGGTCTATAAGCCCAAGCCGTTTGAATTCGACAACTCCCCAAGGCGCAATCCATTCGCCTCGCACGCGATCGGGGTAGATCGTTTCGCGCTCCAGAACGACGACTTCCAGGCCGTTCCTGGCCAGTATGGTGGCCATGGTGCCACCGGCAATTCCTCCACCCACAATTACGACATCAGGCGACAAACCGGCCATGTAAAATCTCTCCAAGCCAGAAAAAAGAAAAAACAATCAGCTATTATGATCATGATTGCCGGGAAAATTCAAAGGCTGGTCCCAACCGCCTATACTCAAGCATTACGGGTCCTGAGGCCAAGACCTCACAGGACCTCCAGATGTGAAGGAGATTGTTGATGCCCGACAATCAACTCCGGTTCGATGATGGCGCCGTTTACGAGCAGCTGATGGGGATCTGGAGCCGGAAGGCCGGAGATGTTTTCCTGGATTGGTTGGCGCCGCCCCGAGATTTACGATGGATTGACGTCGGCTGCGGCAACGGTGCGTTCACCGAACTGCTCCTCGAACGATGCGCTCCGATGGAAGTACAGGCGATCGATCCATCGGAAGGGCAACTCGCGTTTGCACGTACCAGACCAGCTGCGGGTCTCGCCAAATTTCGTCAGGGCGACGCGATGGCGCTTCCGTTTCCGGTGGGAAGCTTTGACGCGGCCGTCATGGCGCTGGTGATTGTGTTCGTTCCCGAGCCCAAAAAAGCAGTCGAAGAAATGGTTCGAGTGGTTCGCCCTGGTGGCATGGTCGCGACGTACATGTGGGACATGTTGGGCGGCGGATTTCCACTAGACCCGGTGCACATCGAGATGCGCGCCATGGGTCTTGCGCCCCCGCGGCCGTCGCGCATGGAGGCCTCCAGAATGGAAGCGCTACGTGATCTGTGGACAGACGTCGGTCTCGAGGCAATTGAGACGCGCGAGATCGTGGTGCAACGAACGTTCTCGGACTTCGACGAATTCTGG
>NZ_DATEPI010000064.1:0-2909 GCF_035273305.1 Bradyrhizobium sp.
CAACGGGCTGGGCGAGAGGTCCATTTCCGACTAGGTACGCAGCCTATCGACACGCTATGTCGGCACGCTCGTGACACACACGCGCGGCTCTCGCCTTTAACGCGGACATATTGCGGACACGCGAGATTTTGGTACTGAGGCGGTTTCGGCTAAGTCATTGGAAATGTTGGTGGGCGCACCAGGGCTCGAACCTGGGACCCGATGATTAAGAGTCATCTGCTCTACCAACTGAGCTATGCGCCCGGAAGTCGGCCCCGGAAAGCCTTCGCAAGTGGGCGTCGTTTAGCAAAGCGACTCCCCGATGTCCAGCAAGCCCGGCGGGTTTTCCCGGCGATCCGGACCGCTTCAACACAGCACAAGCCGCCGGAATTGCCGCGGCTTTTGCTTCAATTCCGTGCCGCCGAAATCGGCCGGTTCAGAGCCGTTCCGGTCCGCCCTGACTACGGTCATCCCGGCCGTCATGCCGGTCCTGGCCGTGATCCCTGTCGCCCCCCATCATGCCGTGCTCGAAGCCATGGTGCCGCCAGCTTCGGCCAAACCGGCCTTCCATATGCGTCAGAATAGCGAGGCGACGCTTCTGGCCGTCATCGAGCGTCTTGTAGAGGGGGTCTGCGGCGTCCGCGATCTTTTTCAGAGCCGCCGCCGAACTTATCATGTTGTCGGCGCGCTGACGTAGCCTGGCCACCGGATCGGCCGGTTTCTGCTGATCCTGCGATTCATTCCGCCGTGCCTCCATCCGCGCGTTGGCGCGTTCGAAACGCAGCTTCGCGAAATCACGCACCGCGCTTTCCACTGGCGGCCACAACTTCTCCTGCTCGGCGTTGAGCTTCAAACCGGCATGGACGGCGGCGATCCGCGCGTCGGTAAAAGCGGCGCGATCCTCGGCACTGAGCCGCATGTGCCGCATGTGCTCGTGAAACCACGGACGATGTTGCGCATAGACCGCGGTCGAACCGGCGATGGCAAGAGCCGCGATCCCGGCAATGGCGAAGTTCTTCATATGGGCCTCCTCTGAAGCTACCCGCGAAGATGAGCACCCCACGCGGCGCAATCAACTTACGTTTTCGAAATACTGCGCCGCCTTACAAAAATGTAATCTCGCGTCAAATCATTCCCAATGCTCGCGGGAGCCACAGCGATATCTCTGGGACGTAGGTGATAAGCCCAAGGAATACCAGCATGGCGCACAGCCAGGGCAGCACCGCGATCGTGATTTCGCTGATACCCATCTTTGCGATGCCGCTGGCAATATACAGATTGAGGCCGACTGGCGGATGGCACAATCCCACCTCCGTATTCACGATCATGAAGATCCCGAGGTGAACCGGATGGATGCCGATCTTGGTCGCAAGTGGAAACAGGATCGGCGCCATGATCAGCAGGATCGACGACGGGTCCATCACGTTACCAGCCGCCAGCAACAGGATGTTGACCACCAGCAGGAACATCCACAGGCTGAAATTCTTGTCGATGATCCAGGCCGCCATTTCCTGCGGAATCTGTTCGTGCGTCATCAGGAACGAGAACAGCACCGCGTTGGTAATGATGTAGAGCAGCATCGAGCTCATGCTCGCGGCCTGCAGAAGCACCTTGCCCACTTCAAGCAGCTTTAGCTCTTTGTAGACGAACACGGTGATGAAGAAGGCGTAGACCGCGGCAACCGCTGCGGCTTCCGTCGGCGTAAAGACGCCGCCGTAGATACCGCCGAGCACGATTACGATCAGCAGCAGTCCCCAGGCACTTTCACGAAACGCGGACCATTGCTGCCCTAACGTGGCTCTGGGCATTCGCGGATAGTCGTTGCGCCAGGCGATGAACCAGGTCACCGCAGCGAGCATCGATGCCAGGATGAGACCCGGCACGATTCCGGCCATGAACAGGGCGCCGATCGACGTGTTGGTGGAAACTCCGTACAGCACGAGGATGATCGAGGGAGGCACCAGGATGCCGAGCGCGCCCGAGGTCGAGATCACACCGACGCCGAAGCGGCGTGGATAGCCGTGTTCGACCATCGCCGGCATCATGATCGAGCCGATCGCGACCACAGTAGCGACGCTGGATCCCGAAATAGCGGCGAACATCGCGCACGCGGTCACCCCGGCAAGTCCGAGGCCGCCGGGCAGATGGCCGACCAGCGAGGTCGTGAACGCAATCATCCGGCGGGCGACCCCGCCCCGTGTCAGGAAGGTGCCGGCCAGGATGAAAAACGGAATCGCCATGATCCCAAAGTTATCGAGGCCGGAAAACAATTTCAGCCCGACGCTCTCGATCGGCACCTCGGTCATCGTGAACAGGAATGTCAGCACGGTGAGGCCGAGCGAAATCGAGATCGGCATCCCCGTCAGCATCAATGCGAACAGCAGTCCGAAAATCAGGGCGGCGCTCATCACGCCTCTCCCACGGCGATCGGCGCGGTCGGACTGACTTCGACTCCCTCGACATGCGTCGCGTCATGATGCGGCAGGTCGCCGGTCCTGTAATAGGTCCATGACACCTGCAGAAAGCGAAAGCACATCAGGTAGGAGCCGAGCGGAATGCACGCGTACACCAGCCAACTCGGTAATTCCAGATCGGGCGAAACCTGATCGGTACTCATCAGTTCGAGCACGAACTTGGCGCCCATCGAGCCGACGATGAGCGTAAAGAGCGCGCCGCCCAGCAGCCCGAACAGAATGACGCCCTTGCGCCAGCGCGCGTTGAGATGATTGATCAGGACGTCGACGCCGACATGGATACCGGTGCGCACGCCATAGGCTGCACCGAATTTTGCCATCCAGATGAACATGTAGATGCACAACTCCTGCGCCCAGGAGATGTGAATGAGGATCAAATAATCATACAGGAACGGCACGCCGGTGCCGAAGCGATGGACCACGGAGATAAAAATCAGAATCGTCGCGGCCGCCATC
>NZ_DATEPI010000065.1:0-2137 GCF_035273305.1 Bradyrhizobium sp.
CCCCATTCTGGCAAGCCTCGTGCGTGGCGACATCTTACGCGAGCTGACGTATACCGGGCGCATTTTCTCGGCGCAGCAGGCGATGAGCTATGGCCTCGCTACGCGAGTCTGCGAGGATCCGCTCGCGGCAGCGTTCGAGGTCGCGGGCGAGATAGCCAGCAAAAGTCCGGAGGCGATCCGCGCCGCCAAACGGATGCTTAACAATCTCATCGTCGATCCGGGCCCGGCATTGCTCGCTGAATCTGCGGAGCAAATGAAGTTGATGGGCGGGGCCAATCAGCGCGAAGCGGTGCGCGCCAACATGGAAAAGCGCGCGCCGCGATTCGCCGACGTCTAAGCAGAGCGCGATAGAGAAAATGAACGACACTCCCGGGCTCTTCCTTGGCATCATCAGCGGCGAGCGGCGACGTGGCCATGCCGTTGTGGCTGAGCGCGCGGCGCGCATCGCCGGTGGCCTGGAGCGGCTTGGGATCCAGCAGGGCGACAGCGTTTGCATCCTGTTGCGCAATGACATCGCCTTTATGGAATCGGCCTATGCCGCCATGCAGCTCGGCGCCTATGCAGTCCCGATCAATTGGCATTTCAAACCGGAGGAAATCCAATACATCCTGGAGGACTCCGGCACGCGCGTTCTGATCGGCCATGCGGACCTGCTGCATGGACTGGGTGAGGTCATTCCGAAAGGCGTGACGGTGTTCAGTGTGCCGACACCCTCGGAAATTCTGGACAACTACAAAATCATCCCGGATCACCTCGCGGCCCCCGGTTTCGCGATCGATCTGGAGTCTTGGCTTCAACAGCAGCAGCCCTATGATGGTCCGGCGCGACCGCAGCCGCAGAACATGATCTACACATCGGGCACAACCGGGCATCCCAAGGGGGTGCGGCGCAAGGCCCCGACGCCGGAGCAAATCGCCTTCTCCGAGCAGATGCGCGCGATGATCTACGGACTGAAACCAGGTGCCCGTGCATTGCTGCCAGGCCCACTCTATCACTCGGCACCAAACTCTTTCGGGCTGCGAGCCGGTCGTCTTGGCGGCGCGCTGGTGTTGATGCCCCGATTTGAGCCGGAAGAATTCCTGCGGCTCGTCGATCGCGAGAGGATCGACACCATCTTCATGGTGCCGACCATGTTCATTCGGCTGATGAAGTTGCCGGAGAGCGTGCGAAGGAAATACGACATCTCCTCGCTGCGCCATGTAATCCACGCCGCCGCGCCATGTCCCGCCGACGTCAAGCGCGCGATGATCGAATGGTGGGGACCGGTCATCCACGAATTCTACGGCAGCACCGAATCCGGTGCGGTCACCTTCGCCAATTCCCATGATGCGCTAAAGAAACCCGGAACAGTGGGCAAGATTGCGCCGGGCGCGGAGCTGCGTTTTATCGGTGAGGACGGAAGTATTCTGAAGCGCGGAGAGATCGGTGAGATTTATTCCCGGATCGCTCATAGTCCAGATTTCACCTACCACAACAAGCCGGAGAAACGTAGCGAGATCGAACGCGATGGGTTCATTACCTCCGGCGATGTCGGATATATTGACGAAGAGGGATACGTCTTCATCTGCGACCGCAAACGTGACATGGTGATCTCGGGCGGCGTCAATATCTATCCCGCCGAAGTCGAGGCGGCGCTGCACGCCTTTCCCGGCGTGCATGATTGTGCGGTGTTCGGTATTCCCGACGAGGAGTTCGGAGAGGCGTTAATGGCGGTGGTGGAGCCGCAGCCGCGGGTGACCCTCGATGTGGCTGCGCTCCGAGCGCACCTGAAGACATTGCTGGCCGATTACAAAGTGCCGAAGCACGTCGAGATACTCAACGATTTGCCGCGTGAGGATTCGGGCAAGATCTTCAAACGGCGGCTGCGCGATCCGTATTGGCAGGGGGCAGGGCGGAGAATTTAGCCATGTCAGCCCAAGTCGCGCCCTCTGAGCCCGAACTTCGGTCCAGCCGTACCGAAGAAGCTCTGGCGCTTGAGGAAGACGCTCGGCTCCGGAACGATATCCGGCTGCTCGGTCGTATCCTCGGCGACACCGTTCGCGACCAGGAAGGCGCGGATGTGTTCGATCTGGTCGAGAGAATCCGAAAGACGTCGATCCGATTTCATCGAGATAACGACGATCCTGCTCGACGCGAG
>NZ_DATEPI010000066.1:0-6704 GCF_035273305.1 Bradyrhizobium sp.
CCACGCGACAGGAGCGATCGACGTTGAATTGGCTGCCGGTACGGTCACCGATATTGGCGTGAATCCAACCGGAATAGGCCAGGATACACTGCGCTCTATCGAACTTGTAACCGGCAGCAATTACAATGACGTCTATAACGCGGTCGGCTTCGGGCCCAACAGTACGAATGCCGGCAGCGCGGTCACGGCCAACAGCCTCGGGCTTTTCAATGAATTCGAGGGTCGCGCGGGCGACGACCAGATCACGGGTAACGGAACGACACGGGTCTCCTATTATCACGCCACGTCAGGGGTGACCGTAACCTTCACCGAAGGCAGTTGGTCCAGCTCGAGCAGCGGTGCGTCGGGAACTGCCGTGGGTGATGCCTCGGTCGGACAAGACACTTTCACCGGGGTCTACAGCATTCGCGGAAGTTTCTACGACGACACGTTTAACGGCAGCACCAACCCGTTTGGCACTGCCGAGAATTTTGAGGGACTTGGCGGCAACGATACGATCAACGGAGGCGGCGGGTTCGACCGAGCCGTCTATGATAATTCATTCAGCGGGTCGGGCATCAATGTGCAGCTCGCGGATGGCACGGTTACGCCGACGAACCCGATTGGCGCTATCGACATCGGCACGGACACCTTGCGATCGGTTGAAGCGGTTTTCGGCACGAACTTCGACGATATCTACAACGCGGGTGCGACTGCCACGAATCCCGGCGGGTTCAGCACGACCAGCACGAACGCGGGAAGTTCGCCGATATCGGCAACGAATCCGGGCGCGTCGAACTTCAACGAATTTGAGGGCGGCGGCGGAAACGACACCATCACCGGTAACGGCAATACCCGAGTTGCTTACTATCATTCGACGGCAGGCGTGGTGGTGACTCTCGGTGCGAATGGATCAGGAATCGCCGACGGCGACGCATCGGTTGGGCACGACACGTTTGTATCCGGCGTGACCCGGGTCACCGGCTCAGAGTTCAACGATATTCTGACCGGCAACGGTGGCAACAACGTTTTGGACGGACGAGGCGGCGACGACGTTCTGGTCGGCAATGGCGGTAACGATACGCTCACGGGGGGAGACGGCGCCGATATTTTCGTCATGAAGGCCAGCAACAATGTGACAGACGGCAACACGCCGCCCGCCAATAACGACACGATCAGCGATTTCAGCCACTCCGATGGTGATAGGATCGATTTGAGCCGGATTGCGTCGATACACAATCTCGCCGATGTTCTGTCTCATGCTTCCCAAGTCTCCTCGAACGTCGTCATCGACTTCGGCTATCTCGCTCTCACCGATCCGACCTCGCTGACCATCCAGAATGTCACGCTGGCCAATCTGACCGCCAGCGATTTCATCTTCGCGGGCGAGGTCGCCGTCACGGTGCAGACGCCCGATGGTTACGATTTTAGCACCCTGTATGGCGATCTGGCAGCAAGCAATCCGGTTCAGCCCGCGAACAACAACGGAACGCATCTCTTTGCCGTCGACCTCGCCAAGGGCATAACGTTCGAGATGATCGGTACCGGCTTCACCTTTGACGGCACTGGGCATGTCAACGGTGGAACCATCACCGAGATTGATATCCTGAACACCACCGATCCGACCCAAACCACCCAGGATCATGTCCTCGTCAACACCAACGGCTGGAGTATCAGTGCTAGCGCTTTCGTTAGCGACATCGGTCAATACGCGAGCTTGGATCCAGCTACGCATGCTGCTGGTCTGACCGCGCTCAACGGAATCTTCAACGCCGCCACCTACAGCATCGTCGGCACCGACGGCGACGGAATTGCGGATGGGCGCGCTCACGCCGGAGCGGACGTATTTTTTGGTGGCAATCAAGCGGACGTTTTCAACGGCATGCCGGGTTCGTTCGGCCCCGGTGATCCCGGCAACGACACCGTGGATTATTCCCATGCCGGCGCGGCGGTTGCCGCAAACCTGTTCACGGGATCCGGTTCGGCCGGCGCCGCTGCGGGAGATATCTATATCTCGATCGAGAACCTGCGCGGATCAGATTTCAATGACATCCTGACCGGTGACGGCAATAACAACGTGATCGAAGGTGGGCTGGGGAACGACACGCTCGATGGCGGCGGAGGTGCCGACACGGTGAGCTACGAGCATGCGACGGATTTCGTCACCGTGGATCTGAGCAAATCCGTGCAGCAGGATACGCATGGCGCCGGTCTCGACACGCTCTCCAATTTCGAAACTGTTCTCGGATCGAGTTTTGCCGATACGTTGACCGGGAATGGCAACAGCATGCTGGAAGGCGGTCCTGGCAACGATCATCTGATCGGCCAGCCCGGCCAAAACGATACGGCCAGCTATGAGCATGCAGTCTCAGGAGTAACCGTGAGTCTCAACATTGCCGGAGCTCAGAATACCGGCGGGGCGGGTACGGACACGCTGACGAATATCAATAACCTGTTCGGCTCGCAGTTCAGTGACAATCTCACGGGAAACAATAATGCCAACACCCTCGATGGCGGGTTTAGCAACAGCGACGCGCATGACATCTTGACCGGACTTGGCGGCGCGGACAAATTCGTGTTCAACTCTGGTGACATCACCATCACCGATTTCAGCGAGGCCGATCATGACCTGGTCGATATCTCGCATGCCAATAACGGCTCCGGCTTTAGCGACGCGCAGTTGGCTGCCTTGCTTGCCGGCTCGACCGGGGATGCCATCGACTTCGGCAACGGAAACGTCCTGACCTTCGCCAATATCACGAACGTAAGTGCGCAGCTCCATGCGTCGGACTTCCTGCACACGTGAGATCGCCGGCCTCCTCGTCGTCATTGACTTTGAAGCCAATCGCTCGACGTGATATCCAACCAGCATGAAGCGTTTTCGTATATTGCGGCGCTGGTTCGGTCGGAAGATCGGGTACTCCAGGCTGTTTTGCGCCGGCCTTCTGATTGCGCTGGCGGCGCTCCGGATCGCCGATCCCGCTGCTCTCGAAGAGATACGCGTCAGAACCTTCGATACGTTTCAGGTTCTCGATCCCCGCGTGAAGACCGTAAAGCCGGTCGTCGTTGTCGATATCGACGAAAGGAGCCTGGCGAAGCTTGGCCAGTGGCCATGGCCGCGTTCGCGGATTGCGGACATGATCATCAACCTAACCAGGCTTGGCGCAGTTGTAATCGCTTTCGACATGGTGTTCCCCGAGCCCGACCGACTCAATACCGACGCACTGGCTGATTCAATTCGTTATCTCGATGAGCCGACGCGCGCCAAGTTGCGCGCCCTGCCGAGCAACGATCAGATTTTCGCCGATGCAATCAAGCGCTCGCGGGTGGTGCTTGGACAATCCGGGCTGTCAGAGGTCCTTAGGGAATTCGACAAATCGCTGCCGGTGACCGGCCTCGCCATGCTCGGCGAGGAGCCGCAACAATTCATGGTCACCTTCCCCGGTCTGTTGCGGAATGTGCACGTGCTGGAGGAGGCGGCTGCGGGGCGCGGGCTGTTCTCGATCAAAGCCGAGCGCGATGGTATTGTCCGGCGGGTGCCAATGCTGATGCAGGCCCAGGGGGCGACCCTGCCGTCCCTGAGTTTTGAAATACTGAGGGTGGTAACCTCCACCCGCACGATCCTCGTCAAATCCGAAAAGTCCGGCATCAAGAGCGTTGCCGTCAGTGGCCTGGTGGTTCCGACTGACCGCAATGGGCAGCTTTGGGTCCATTTTGCGCATCACGATCCCTCGATCTATGTTTCCGCGGCCGACGTACTTGATGAGACTGTCCCGCCCAGCATGATCAAGGGCAAGCTCGTGCTGATCGGAACGTCGGCGACAGGGCTTAACGACATCAAGACGACGCCGGTGGATCCCGCGATTCCCGGCGTGGAAGTTCACGCGCAGGTGCTGGAGAGCGCGCTGACCCACTCCCTGCTCACGCAACCGAATTACGGAATCGTGATCGAATTCTGCGCCGCGATTCTGCTCGGGATTTTTGTGATCATCTTCGTTCCATTGTTCGGGCCGATCACACTGGGCACCGTCGGCGTGCTGTTGGCATCACTGCTGATCGGAGTCTCCTGGTACTTTTACACCCAACACCGGCTGCTGATCGATTTCACCTATCCATTGATATCCACCGCCGCGATCTACCTCACCCTGATCTTCACCAGCTTCGTCAGGGAGCAGGCGCAGCGCAGGCAAATTCGCTCGGCGTTTGGCCAGTACCTGTCACCTGCCCTGATCGAGCAGCTCGCGCAATCCCCGGAAAAGCTCGTGCTCGGCGGCGAGGAGCGCGAGATGACCATCATGTTTTCAGACGTCCGAGGGTTCACCACCATCTCGGAATCCTTCAAGAACGATCCTCAGGGTCTTACAACCCTGATGAATCGTTTCCTGACGCCGCTGACGAATGCCATTCTCGATCGCAGGGGAACGATCGACAAGTATATGGGCGATGCCATCATGGCGTTCTGGAACGCGCCCGTCGAGGACAGAGAACATCAGCTCCACGCCTGCGAAGCCGCGCTTGATATGCTCGACCGGATCGACGTGCTTAATAGCGAGCGGGCGATCGAGGCAAAGGAGAGCGGCCAAACCTTTATCCCGATCAAAATCGGCGTCGGACTGAATACCGGCACCTGCGTGGTCGGCAACATGGGGTCCGACCTGCGCTTCGATTATTCGGTACTGGGCGACAGCGTCAACCTGGCCTCAAGGCTTGAGGGACAATCAAAGGAATATGGGTTCCCGATCATCGTCGGATCCAAAACCGCGCTTGCGGTCAAGGACAAGTTCGCCATTCTCGAGCTCGACTTCATCATGGTCAAAGGCAAGAAGGAGCCGGAAGTCATCTATGCCATCGCCGGCCGCGAAGATACCGCGCATTCCGGACGCTTCCAGCGCTTGCGCAACCTGACAATTGAAATGCTCGCATGCTACCGCAGCCGAGATTGGGACGGCGCACTTGCCGCCATCGAACGCGGCCGCCAGAGCGATGAAGGCGGCGCGCTGGAACTGCTCTATAATCTGTACGAGGCCCGGATCCGGGGCTACCAAAGTAAGCCGCCGCCGCCTGACTGGAACGGCGCTTTCGCCTTGACGACCAAATAGCGCGGCCAGCTACTTCGTACGTTCGCCAAAATACCTGGCCCAAATAGGCTGGCGCTCGATTGTTCTGGAAATAAGTTGGCTTCTTTTCGTGCCGGCCGACAGTTCAGTAATCCTTGATCTAACGAAACTTCGATCCGTTCCGGCCGTTTTCTCTGTGGGTGCGCCAGGTTGTCGCTTCACCAGCGCCCGCGAACTGAAGATGACACCTAGGCGCCTGATCTAGCCTTAGGAGTCAAAGATGAGCATCTCGGATATCACTTCCATAACAAATGTTGAAACATCGAGCGGTCTCCTGGCCGAAGCGGTCGGGGGCATTGCAACGATCGTTCTCGCCGTGCTGGCGCTGTCGGGAGTTTCACAGGAATATCTTCTCCCGATCGCGACCATCGTATTCGGCGCCGCCTTGCTGATAGAAGGCACATCGATGGCCACCAATTTCATCCATGTGCTGTCAGCCGACACCGGCGAAGCAGCCCAGGTTGGAATCAATGGCGTGTCGGCCGTCCTTCTCGGAGGCGTGACGGGGATCATACTCGGCGTTCTCGCCCTGGTCGGCATCGCGCCGGGCGCGCTGGCGTCGGCGGCGATCATCGTATTCGGTAGCGCGCTCGTGTTGAGTAGCTCGGCTGCGGCGAGCCTCAACTCGATCAAGCTCCGGGCCTTCGGTGGCGGCCTCGCGGGTCCGCTCGGCACAATCGGAGCCAGTTCGGCCGGCGTGCAGGTACTGGCCGGCGTCACCGTCATAGTGCTCGGGATTCTTGCGCTAGCCGGAACCGGCGGGGCGGCTGCTGGCGCGGCGAACCCTGGAGGCGGTTCCGCGCGTACCGTGCTGGACTTGGTTGCCTTGATGGTCTCGGGAGCCGCGATCCTCATCACCGGCAACGGCATGAACAATGCGGTGTTGAGCGCGTTCACGGTGCCGACCAGAGGAATGTTCCAGCGCTAACAAGGAGCGTCCTTTGGAAACTAACGGAGCGCGGTGCTTCGGCGCCGCGCTCTTTTTTGCTTAAACGGAACTTTCGTGCCGCGGCCGGGGCCGGCCGGGCCTTAACCATCGCCGTTCAACCAATAGCGCTCAATGCCGACATAGCTGCCGCCAATCTGTCGGTTCCAACCCTGTTTTGCCTTGCTCGGGACAAGGGCTACGTCCGCATTGACGTTAACGTCACTTCAATGGACGAAAGCTAGAAAAATCAGTACTAATAAGCTATTGCTTGCCCGCGCGAATTGGCGCGCGCCCCTCCATTCGAAGAGATAAGAATTAATGGCAGCCGCTCCCGATGTCCGGCGTTCCGAACTCGGTGATGCGTTGCACGCCTGCCGCAATGCCTTCATCGGCGTGGGCGCGATGAGCTGCGTCATCAACATGCTTTACCTGACCGGCTCGATCTTCATGCTGGAAGTTTACGACCGCGTGCTTCCCAGCCGCAGCGTGCCTACCCTTGTTGGACTGGCCATTCTGGCAACGGGATTATACGCCGCGCAAGGCAGTCTCGACCTGATCCGGGGACGCATCCTTGGCCGCATCGGGACCTCGCTCGACGAGGCGCTCAATGCGCGCGTGTTCGATACGGTTGTGCGGCTGCCGCTCATGGTCGGTGGACGCAACGAAGGACTGCAGCCGTT
>NZ_DATEPI010000067.1:0-5599 GCF_035273305.1 Bradyrhizobium sp.
CATACCCCAGGTCTGGATCAGTTGCTGCTGACCACCGGCCCCGAACACACTGTCAGGCGCAATGCCAAATCCAATGCTCTGGTAGGCTCCTGCCAGGTTCGTTCCACCATAAACGGTGTTCGCGCCTGCCGAGGCCGCCAAGTCTTGGATGTTGTAGCGGGTCGCACCATCCGTATACACGCCCTGGACGTTGATCACGTCGCCCACACCGGTCGGGATGTTCTTGATCGACAAGGCACCCTGCACCGCAAAGCCCCAACGGTCGTCGGGGTGACCGTTAAGTTCTACGCCGAGAGGAGCATAGTAGGCCGCATGGTTGTCATGCGCGGCGACCGACAACTGGAACAGACCCCAAGCCTGGTCAACGCGCAATACGCCGACGAAGTCAGGAGTAATCGTTCCCGCGTAGTCACTGGCGCCGAACGCGCCGAGGCCGGAAGTACCAAGGCCCGTAACCGAAGAGACGGAGACTTGGTTGACGCCAGCCTGATAGTAGGCGACCGAGTCCTGAGCCGAAACGGTGCCGCTGACGCCGTTGCCAAAGTCAGCAGTGTAGGTGAACTGATTGACGCCAGTGACCGTGCCGCCACCGCCGACGAGACCGTCGTAGATGTTGCCCGGATAGTTGGTCCAGGGAGCGCTGAACTGGGAGATGGCTTTACCCATCGTGAAGCCGGCGAACTGGATGAAGGCGTAGTAGACGCCAACTGTACCACCGGCCACCGCGCCCGCGTTGGCGTTGTTCGGAGCCTGAACCGCGCCGATCGCCGAGTAAACAGTCGATCCGTTGCCTTGCCCGGTGAAGCTGTCCGTGGTCCAGGAGAAGGTTGCGTCGAAGAACGTGCGGACCACGCCATATTCGGTCGCGGTGCGCGTATCGATGTTGAGGTCTTCACGCGAACGCCAGGTGTAACCGTTGGTGAAGCGGTTGCCCGCGCCGCCGGGACCGGACGTGTTACCAGTGTCGTCGCTGTTCGTGTTGGCCAGCACGTCAACACGCAAATAACCACCCAGCTTGATGCAGGTGTCGGTACCCGGAATATAGAAGAATCCGGCACCATACAGGGAGCAGACCCTCACATACTCGACGGCCTTGGCCTTGAGCGGAAGATCAGCAGCCTGCGCCCCACCCACGGCGATCAAACCCGCCGCTGAGCCGAGGATTAGGCTCTTAATCATCTTCATGTTAAACCTCCAAGTTGCTCTGTAGGGAAGGTTCCGGATCCGCCGGGTGCGAACACCCCAAGGTTGGTTCCCTTAATCCCTTGAAACCCGCTTAGCCACTTCGCGCCTTCGGACACTCCCGCATGAACGCGAGGGACTTAAGCGAACCACCTAAAACGGGACGACCTCGGGATGCCCCCCTCCGTCGCACGATCACAATTACCGAAGGACTCTGCACAAGCAATAAAGGAACCGCTCCGAAGCGTGCGCATGTGACCGTTTTTGGAACGGTGTTGCACAAATAACACGCAGACGCTTTCGAATTTTCTTCGCAAGCTTTTGTTTCTTAAATGGATTTTCACTTACTGCGAGTTCGGTGTGAGAGCTATCGAACTAACACCTCTGTGGGTGATGTCGCGCTTTCGCGCCTCGACTCACAGACGAATCGCCGAACGCAAAAGAGATGTGAAGTAAGAAAGAAGCGCCTGTTGCAGTGCTGTTACGCGTCAGGAATCAGCGTGGCGCAAGGAGCAAATGACGCAATAATAAAGGCCCAGGACTCCGGAGCGATGTGATGACGGAATCGCTGTGATTGGGCCTGAATGCCAACACAATCTTCAACGGAATTCCACGTTTCGGTCGACCGCGAGTGCGCTCGCAAGTCCGGCTCGCGCCTGTGCTCCTCGACGCAAAACGATCGTGAGCTTCTCCCCGCGAATCTGCCGCTTGCGGCTTTCCCCCGTGTCGGGCATATCGGCCCCCTGATGGAGCTGTGGCCGAGTGGCTGAAGGCGGCGGTTTGCTAAACCGTTATAGGGTTGTAAAGCCCTATCGAGGGTTCGAATCCCTCCGGCTCCGCCAACACACGATGGTCCGGCCCGGACACATGGGTAACAGATCGTACCTAAGACATGGGTGACAACCTCGTGCCGAACGGTTGTCGAGGGGCTGCAAGGTTTTCTGGGTCGCTTCGGTGGCGGGTTGGTCTCGTGAGACGGACCCCGAAGCTAGTTCCCAGTGGTCGCGGCGGCAGCGGTCGCATTTACATTATGCTCGGCCGTACTCGTTTGTGACGAAGGTTTGTGCGGTGGTGAAATGTGGCGACTGAATACCACCGCATCGATCGCGCTGATCACCTTTTGCTGAATGAGCTGGTTCTTATCGATCGAGATGTGCCCCACGCCGGGTATGCTCTGCACATCGATATTCTCCAGTGCGCCACGGAAATCCTTGGTCCGGGCGACAGGTTCGCCGACGCCACTCGCGATGTAAAAATTGATGTAGCGATCGGCGTGGCCCGCCAACTTCGTGCGAAACGTGGAATCGAGTCCAATCGCCAGCTTCACGGGCACCCCGAGCTGACTCAAACGCGCCACCATGTCAGGCAGGACCGTCGCACCCGCTGAGTGCCCGACCAAAATGATGGTTCGCACTTTGCCGCTTTTGTATTCGGCAGCGGCTTCTTCGGCGAGCGAGGACCAGGAAACAAAGTTGGCGACAGTGATTGGAATGCCTTGCGCCTCCAGCTTCGTCCCGATTTCATCAAGGCCCAATGAGAATACGTTCATAAGACCGCGGAGCAGATAAACGCGAGCACCGATTGCCGGCGCCGTCGCTTTTGCGTAGCAGGGCACGACCGGAAGACACAGCAGCAGCGTTATCAAGCTCGCTTGTATTCCGCGCAACGACAAACGATGAAGATGAATCCATCCCGTATACCCAATGTATGGCTTCATAGCCCCTCTCGAAATCAATAGCGCTGGCGCGCAGGGTAGCCCTCGAATCTTCGCCTCTGCAACGCCGCCCAGCTGAAGCTGGCCCTTTACTCACGACGCGTGACTCAACTGCAACACTACTGGCCGCAAGCGGAACTGACCTATCCGAGCTTATAGAGGCGCTTGCATCGCTGTTTCGACGCTCGACATAAGTCAGCAAATCGAGAATCCTGCGTCTCTCCGCTGAACTCGCCGCCCGTCAGGCATTGTCTGGAGTAGAAGAAAATGAGCCTTTTTCTCGCCAAGGCAGTCCTGCTTCTTTTGGCTGTGGGCTGGTATGTGATCCGCTTTCCCTACGAACGGCGCGCGCGGCGTACCCCGGTGGCGAAGACGGAGCGAGGGCCGCGCGAATATCTGCTGATGACTATATCCGCCGCTGGATTTGGGCTGATACCGCTGGTCTACGTCAGCTTCAATTTCCCGCGCTGGGCCGATTACCCATTTCACGCGGCCCAGGCTTGGCTTGGAACTCTGGTCGCCCTTGCCTCGCTGGTCATGTTCCGCCTGACGCACCGGGCACTAGGACAGTTCTGGTCGGTAAGCCTAGACGTGCGTGAGCAGCACCCTTTAGTTACACATGGGATCTACCGCTACGTGCGGCACCCGATGTACACGGCTTTCTGGCTGTGGGCGGTCGCGCAGGCGCTGCTTTTACCAAACTGGGTGGCGGGATTCGCTGCGATCATCGGCTTTGGCGTGCTGTTTTTTTTCCGCCTGCCTCGTGAAGAACAACTAATGCTCAAATCGTTCGGCGATGATTATCGCAAATACATGGCGCGAACCTATCGGCTGGTGCCCGGAATTTACTGAAGAGCGCAAACGTGCCTGCGCTAGTGTTTGCCTAAAGCGCGAAGACGAGCCGCCTTTTGCGGAGCTTTGGTTCGCTCGAGTTGCTTGATAACCTCGGGCATTAACTCCGCCGCTATCCTGGCATGCGCTTCAGCTGTGAAGTGGATTCGATCGAAGCTGTAGTAATCTTCCGGAAACACGGGATCGAACACGACAACCGGAATCCGACGGCTCTGCAAATGATGTTTCATCTCAGCGATATTAGCGGCCCGCCGTTCCGGGGATACGAAGAAACGCCGGTCGTTTGCTCCCGGCTGAAGGATCACGAGGTTCGTCTTGTCGGAGACGGCGGAATCGAGACGTCCGAGCATGCCCGCCGTGGTGTCGAACGGTCGGCCCGCATTCGTTATCTGCACGTCATAGCCTTTGCTCCTGAGCATTTGCTCCAAAACGTGAGGATAAGTGTGTTCCGAGCTGACAGTCCAACCAGACGTATTGCTGGCGCCGATGGCTACAACCCTGAATGGGTCCGCCCAGACGGGTTCCGCCAGGAAAAAGAAAGCTAGCGCGCAGACCAGGATGGCCGAGCGCGGTGTTGAGGCCCGAGTCCCGCCGAAAAATTTCAAGCCGCCGCTCCTTCCATAGACATGAAAATAAGAAACGAATCGAGTTGGCCATATATGTCCATGATAGTCTCTGCTAGACGCAGCGGAAGTCGCGCTCATCAAACGAGATGGATGATTATCTCAGGTCAACCGGTCCGCCGACATGAATGATGGTCGCCATCGCGGTAGATCGGTGCTTGCAGGCATGAGTTCGATCGTCGAACATAGCCTCGCAGACCGATTTACAGTAACGCGTACGTAACCGATCGCAACTGTCTCAAGGGAGGGTCATTGCGTTTGCAAGAGAACGAAAGTCCTGCGATCAGATCGCGTCTCGTCTTTCATTTTGGCGGCTATGAGCCCGTTCCGCCGACAAAAACCTACCGACGCTTCATTCGCGAGCTGCAGCGGTTTCGGCAGACCTGGTCTGTGACGAGCTCGGCCTCCGCTCCAGTAATTGCGAGCGACCGAGCAAATTGGGTGATCCTTTCGAACGGCCCGAACTGGACGGTGAAAACCGATCATCAATTATTCCGGTGGGATGACATTATGGCTGGTTATGCCGACCGGCCCACCTGGTGGCGGCTGCCGAACGGATTGCTTGCGTTCATTGATTTCGTCGTCGGAGGTGCGCTCTGGGGCTACGCTCGTACCAGCTGGCGCTACGCCCTGTTCTTTCTGTATCCGTATCTCCTCCTTCTGATGATGGTGGTCACTTCGTGTTACGCTGGCGAACTTGCCGCACGCACAACTGGATCGATCGCCATCGGTATCGCTGCAGCAGTTCTCGCCTTTATTCTACTTTATCTCGGCCCGAAACGGTGGACCTACCTCTCGCTTGCCCTTGATGACTGGATTTTCTCACGCCGGTATATCCGAGGCAGTGATCCCGAGCTGGAGCGTCGGCTTGATGCAGTGGCCGAGGAGATCATCGCAGCAGACTGTGCCGGGGTTGTGGATGAAATCCTTCTGATTGGTCACAGTCTTGGGGCGGTGCTGGCAGTTGACGCGCTGGATCGGGCTCTCCGACGAAAGCCCGACCTCGGATCGCGCGGTCCTCGGCTTGCCTTGGTGACGGCAGGATCTTCGATTCTCAAAATCGGACTGCACAGGGCCGCCGGCCGCCTCCGCGATGCGCTGGTGCGCGTCTCACGAGCTCCCGGCCTGTTCTGGGTTGATTATCAGGCGCTAACGGACGTCATGAATTTCTACCGAACAGACCCGGTGCGCGAGTGCCGATTGCAGCCCACCGGCCGACCGATCATTC
>NZ_DATEPI010000068.1:0-35600 GCF_035273305.1 Bradyrhizobium sp.
GGTCCCCGGTGGTGCTGGATCAAGTACCAGGTTTATTTGGTGATCTGTGATTGGGGGCCTCACCTCAGCCGACCAGGCCCTGACAATCCCGTTTTGGGCCATTTTGACGCTCAAATGCGGGGCCTTTTGATTGACAGCACAGCGGTTTCTGCCTAGAACCCGCCTGCTCGCGGGCCGTCTTCGGCCCGCGATGCGTTTCGCGACCCGTGGTCCGTTCCTTCAAGCTTAAGGGCCGGACCTGTCGGCTCCGGGAATTTCCCGGTGCACAGGAGGGCGCGTCTCCTCAAAACTTACACCGAACCAGAGGACGCGATGACAAAGCGCAGTGAGGCGAAATATAAGATCGATCGCCGTTTGGGCCAGAACATCTGGGGCCGCCCCAAGAGCCCTGTGAACCGCCGGGAATACGGCCCCGGCCAGCACGGCCAGCGCCGCAAGGGCAAGCTCTCCGACTTCGGCGTGCAGTTACGCGCCAAGCAGAAGCTCAAGGGTTATTACGCCAACATCAGCGAACGCCAGTTCCACGGCATCTATGTAGAAGCCGGCCGGATGAAAGGCGATACCGGTGAAAACCTGATCGGCCTGCTCGAGCGCCGCCTCGACACCGTGGTGTACCGCGCCAAGTTCGTCGCCACCATGTTCGCCGCGCGTCAGTTTATCAATCACGGCCACATCAAGGTGAACGGCCGGCGCGTCAATATCGCTAGTTACAAGCTGAAAGTCGGCGACGTGATCGAGGTCAAGGAATCCTCCAAGCAGCTCACCGTCGTACTGGAAGCAAACCAGCTCGCTGAGCGCGACGTGCCCGACTTCCTCGAAGTCGATCACTCCAAGATGACCGCGAAGTTCACCCGCATCCCGGCTCTGTCAGACGTGCCATTCGCGGTGCAGATGGAGCCGCATCTGATCGTCGAATTCTATTCGCGCTGATTTGTCGTCGGTGTCGGAGATAAAAGGCCCCGGTTTTGCCGGGGCCTTTTGTATGAATATGATCGCGCCGGCGATATTCCGCGGCGAGTGATTACATCCATGCGGAATTTCAAAGATTGCGGGCGTGCTATTGCACACCCTGGGTTCTGGCCTGACGGCCACACCGGATTGACCTGATCGAAGGACTTCCATGACCTACTACACCCCTGCCCCGCGCGATCCCAATGCCAGGCCTATCCGCATCAACCTGCTCTCGGATACCCAGACCCGTCCGACGCCTGGCATGCGCGAGGCGATCGCGCGCGCGGAGGTAGGCGATGAACAGATCGGCGATGATCCAAGCGTCAACGTGTTGTGCGAGCGGGTGGCCGATCTGCTGGGCAAAGAGGCCGCCGTTTTCATGCCATCGGGCACCATGTGCAACGTCGCCGCGACATTGTCGCACTGCCGGCCCGGCGATGAGATCCTGGCGCACGAGAGCGCCCATATCATCGCCCGCGAAGGCGGCGCCCATTCTGCTCTCGGCGGATTTCAGATCACGCCATTGCCGGGCGCCGACGGACAATTTTCGCCTGAGGCCTTTCGCAAAGCGCTCCATCCGCGGAGCCGTTATCAGCCGCCACAAACCGTTGTCAGCGTCGAGCAGACCGCCAACATCGGCGGCGGCACCATCTGGAAAAAAGCCGCGCTCGACGAGGTCGTGAAAATCGCCAAATCGCACGGACTCGCCACCCACATGGATGGGGCGCGATTGTTGAACGCCTGCGTCGCCTCCGACATCGGCGCACGTGAAATGTCAGCCGGATGGGATTCCGCCTGGATCGACTTCTCCAAGGGACTGGGCGCGCCGGTTGGCGCGGCGATCGGCGGTACGCGCGATTTCATCGATGAAGTCTGGCGCTGGAAGCAAAGGCTGGGCGGTTCGATGCGCCAGGCCGGCATTTGCGCCGCCGCCTGCACTTATGCCCTCGACCATCATGTCGAGCGGCTTGCTGACGACCACGCCAACGCGCGGGTGCTGGCGCGCGGCCTGTCTCAGATCAGCGGTATGGAAGTTCAGCAGCCCGAAACCAATCTGGTATTTTTCAATCCCGCCGGCACGGGCGTCAGTGGCGACAAGATGGTTGAAGCGTTGCGCGGGCATGGGGTGCTGCTGGCCATGATGGATGGCCGCATTCGTGCCTGCACGCATCTGGACGTGACGAGCGAAATGATAGAGGAGACGGTCGGGCTGGTTCGCGAGATCGTGCGACGGGCATAAGGCTAAGGCGATGAGACTGCGGGTTTCCGCGCCGCGATCAAATTCCAGCGGTGAACAAACCTGATCGCGTTGCCTTCGAGCCTTAATGCCATGCCGGCTGTGGCGCCGCACGCCGCGAGTGCTCGCACCACCGGGCGAAGTGGTAAGACGCGTGATGGGTCGTTGACGATGCCCATCCATTCATCAAATTCACGCGCCTTGTCCCAGCTCGTCAGGGCTTCGACCGCAAAGCCTGCTCCAGTCACCAGCGCCGTCAACTCGGAGCCGGGCAGCATCCGCACATGCGAGGGGTCGCGCAGGACCTCAATCGCGTTGTGCAGTTCGGCTTCCGCCGGCTGTTCTGAGGTGATGACATCGGCAACCACCAAACGGCCGCCAGGCCCCAGCACGCGGAAAATTTCCGACATGACGCGGTCCGGCCGCTGGAAATGATGCACCGATAGCCGCGTCACGGCAGCATCGAAAGTCGAGTTCGCGAAAGGCAACTCGGCGGCATTGCCTTCACGGAAGCTGACATTGCCAACTCCGGCCTCACTGCAACGCTGCGCCGCCTTTTTCAACATTTCGGGCGTGAGATCGAAGGCGACGACCTCGCGCGCCGTTTTGGCAATTGCCGCGCTCAGAATTCCTGGGCCGCAGGCGACGTCGAGCACGTAGCCGCGCGCCGCTTCGCCCAGTGCCGCGACAAAACGCTGCGTCAGTCCGACGTCGGTGATCGCGCTCGAAGCCGAAAACGTGTCCGCTTGGCGGGCAAATTCTTCCCGCACGCGATCGTCATGGTTGAGCATCGCGCTTTCCTCCTGACCTCCTCAACCCCCGAGCGCATCAGTTCTCGAGTGCTTCATAGATCAGCTTCTTCACCGCCGGCTGGATAATCTGGCGTTGCGATGGCGTCTGTTCCAGCAAGACGAAAAACATGTCCTGCTTGCGGTCGATCACGATATAGCAACCGCTTGCGCCGTCCCATTTCAGCTCGCCGAGATCGCCTGGTGGTGGCGGATTGGCATCTCCGCGCTCGGTACGCACGCCAAATCCCAATCCGAAGCCGAAGCCATCGCCCGGGAAATAGAAGTAATCGCGCTCGACCCCCGAACCAGGACCGACCTGGTCCGATGTCATCAGTTCAAACGTCTTCGGACTGAGATATTGTTTACCGTCGAGCTTGCCGCCATTGAGGATCATCTGCGAGAAACGGGCAAGGTCGGCCATTGTCGAAACCATGCCACCTCCACCGGATTCCCACTTCATCGGTACATCGGCCTTGCTTTCGAAGCCGACACGGAAATCAGCGTCATTCGGCATTGGCATTGCGATCAAATTCTTCTTGTCAGGATTGGTGACGTAGAAGCCGGTCGAGTTCATGCCAAGCGGATCCAGGAGCTTGATCTTCTCGATCCCAAGTAGCGATTTTCCCGTCACCAGCTCCATGATCCGGCCGAGAATGTCGGTGGAGTGGCCGTACTGCCAAAGTGCGCCCGGCTGGTTGGCCAGCGGCAGCTTCGCAATGCGCTCGGCGAATTCGGCGTTGTCGAAATCGCCCGCATAGATATCGGCGGCGGCATAGGCTTTGCGGACCAGGCTGTCACCATAGAAGCCGTACGTAATGCCCGACGTCTGGCGCATCAGATCGAGGATGGTGGGGGGATGGTCCGGTGGCACCAGCTCCAGCGAACTCTTGCCGTCCTCGGTCTTCTTCTCGACACCCACTTTGACGTTGGCGAAAGAGGGAATGTATTTGGAAACAGGATCTTCGAGCCGGAACTTGCCCTCTTCGATCAGCATCATCGCGACCACGCTTGTGATCGGCTTGGTCAAGGAAAAGATGCGAAAGATCGTATCATCGGTCATCGGCAACTTGGTTGCGACGTCGCGCACACCGAAAAATTCGTGATAAACCGGCTTGCCGTGCTGCTGGATCAGCAAGATCGCGCCGGGAATTTTGCCCTGCGCAACCTTGTCGCGAAGGTAATCACCGACTCGTTGCAGTTTTTGCTGATTGAAATGCGCGCCCGCCGGAATCTCGTAGGTGTCTGCCGCGCGAACTGAAGTCGCGACCGCAATCGTCACCACCGCGCAGGCAATCGACCGCAACACACGCCATGATTTCATGCCGCCCCCTCCCTTATTTTGATTTTGACGGGAGTTTAGCGTTCACCTCATTCGGCACAAGGGCTACCGAACTCAGCCAGCGCCTGCTCATGGAGCCGCGCGCTTTCGTCTGAAAAGCAGCAGAAAATGACGTGCCGGACCGCAGGGGCCACCCGCAGCGCGCCGACGGTTACCGAGACTGCGATCCGAGCGGCGCGACCGGCGGGAAAACCGTAAATTCCGGTCGAGATGGCGGGAAAAGCAACGGAAGCCAGGCCGTGCGCCTCACAAATTTCGATGGCGCGCCTGTAGCAGGACGCTAGCGCCTCATCCTCACCTTGGTTGCCGGAATTCCAGACCGGTCCGACTGCGTGGATGACATGCCGCGCCGGCAGTCGATAGCCGGCGGTGATCTTTGCCTCGCCCGTCTCGCATCCGCCGAGGGTCCGGCATTCGGCGAGAAGCTGCGGGCCGGCTGCGCGATGGATCGCTCCGTCCACGCCACCGCCACCCAGCAGTGAGCGATTTGCGGCGTTGACGATCGCGTCAACGCTCAACGTCGTGATGTCGGCAACGATGACTTCCAGCCGCGCCGTTCCGAACTGGAACGCAGCCAAGCTCAGGCGGAAGCGGGCGCGCTGAGGGTGACGCCCTTGTCGGCAAGCAACTGCTGCAGTTCACCGGCCTGGAACATCTCTCGGATGATGTCGCAGCCGCCGACGAACTCGCCCTTGACGTAAAGCTGAGGGATTGTCGGCCAGTTGGAGTACGTCTTGATGCCGTCGCGCAGGTCGGCGGACTCAAGGACGTTCAGGCCCTTATAACCGACCCCAATGTGGTCGAGGATTTGCACCACCTGGCCGGAAAACCCGCACTGCGGGAACTGCGGCGTCCCCTTCATGAATAGGACCACGTCGTTCGACTTCACTTCGTCTTCTATGAATTGTTCGATGCTCATATTCGCTTCCTTTGGCACGGCCCTGGCGACACACCCGGCAGGCCGGCATCAGCCCGTTAAACTCCAACTGCTATATATGTACTCCAAACCATTGTGCATCCAAAGTAAAATGGCGCGGAGCTGGCATGCGGGGGATAAATCGGCAGCGCGGAAATGCGGCTGGCAGCGCTAGGCCGGTCCATAGCCTAAGCCCATCGGCCTCATAGCTCGCGAGAGGCTTTTATCCCGCTCGGAAGCTCCTATTTAGGACAGGCTGTTTCGGGGAACCCGTCTTCGAAAGCCACGTTCTTTGTCCAACCGGAGACCATCGTGACGAAACCAGCATCCGCCGCGGCCGCTTCGGTCGCCCCCTGCGCGTCATTGGTATCCGATTCCGGCAGTCTGGCCCAGAAGCTGGTCGAGGCGTACCTGGAGGTGCGAAACGAGACCGAGCACCGCGCCGCCGCACTTAGCCCGGAAGATCAGCTGATCCAGTCCATGCCGGACGCCAGTCCGGCAAAATGGCACCGTGCCCACACTACCTGGTTCTTTGAGCAATTCCTGCTCGCCGAGCACAGCGAAGGCTACAAGCCTTTCCATCCCGACTACGCCTATCTGTTTAACTCATACTACGTGACCGCCGGCCCGCGACACGCTCGCCATCAGCGCGGTCATCTGACCCGTCCATCCGCCGAAGAGGTCACTGCTTATCGCCGGCACGTCGATGCTACGGTGGTGAAATTCTTCCAGGGAGCTGGCGAGGATGCACTCGCCCGGATCGTGCCGCTGGTGGAAGTCGGCCTGAATCACGAGCAGCAGCATCAGGAGTTGATGCTGACGGACATCCTGCACGCGTTCGCGCAGAATCCGATCCCGCCCGCCTACGATCCCTCGTGGAAATTCCCGGCCTCGACGCGAACGGGCGAGGCATGGGTGGCACTGAACGAGGGTATCCACACGGTTGGGCACGCCGACGACAGCTTTCATTTTGACAACGAAAAGCCTGCACATCGCGCGCTGGTCGGCCCCGTGAAGGTCGGGCGCCATCTCGTTACCAATGCCGACTGGCTCGCGTTCATGGACGACGGCGGTTATTCCACCCCGACCCTCTGGCTGATGGACGGATTTACCGCGGCCAGCAACGAAGGCTGGCAAGCGCCCGGTCATTGGCGCCAAGTCGATGGGGATTGGCGTGTCATGAGTCTCGCCGGGCTGCAGCGGGTCGATCCCGCCGCGCCCGTCTGCCATGTCAGTTATTACGAGGCGGATGCGTTCGCGCGGTGGAGCGGCAAGCACCTGCCGACCGAAATGGAATGGGAAGTTGCCGCGCGCGCCGGGCATCTCAATGATGCGTTCGGGATCGTCTGGCAATGGACCCGCAGCGCCTACGCGCCGTATCCCGGTTATCGGGCCATTGAGGGCGCACTTGGCGAATACAATGGCAAGTTCATGGTCAACCAGTTCGTGCTGCGCGGTTCCTCGCTGGCAACTCCCAGCGGTCACAGCCGGATCACCTATCGCAACTTCTTTTATCCGCATCATCGCTGGCAGTTCACCGGACTGCGCCTCGCCGACTACGCCACGTGATTTACGTCATTCAAGCGTGCCGAAAAGCGCGTTCAGGAGAGTGCCAATGAATGTTTACGCCCCCGCTTTGGCCAAAGCGCATCGGTTCGAGGAGCAGACCTCGGCCTTCGCGAGCGACGTTCTCGATGGCCTCTCGAAACATCCAAAGCAATTGGCGCCGAAATATTTCTATGACGCCACCGGATCAGAGCTATTCGAGCAGATCACGCTACTACCCGAATATTATCCCACCCGCACCGAGCTCGGAATTCTGCGCGATCACGGCGCCGACATCTCGGCGATCGTGCCCAAAGGGTCGGCGCTCGTGGAATTCGGCGCCGGCGCCACAACCAAGGTCCGGTTGCTGCTGGAGACGTGCGCGTTCGGAGCCTATGTTCCCGTCGATATTTCCGGTGACTTCCTGAAGGCGCAGGCGGATGCGCTAGGAAAGGATTTCCCGGGCCTCGCCATCTATCCGGTCGCCGCGGACTTTACTGCCGCTTTCACATTACCTCAGGCGGTCGCAGCAATGCCGAAGGTCGGATTTTTCCCAGGCTCGACGCTGGGAAATTTTGAACCGCATGAAGCTTGCGCGTTCCTGCGCAGCGCGCGCGAGATTCTCGGCCGCACTGCCCGGATGATTATCGGTGTCGATCTCGAAAAGGACGAGCGCGTACTCTACGACGCATATAACGACAAAGCCGGGGTCACGGCGCGATTCAATCTCAATCTGCTGCATCGGATCAACCGCGAACTGGGGGGCAACTTCGATGTCTCCGCCTTCACCCATCGCGCAATCTACAATCGCGATCGTCACCGCATTGAAATGTACCTGATCAGCCGCAAGGCCCAGACCGTCCGGGTGTTGGGCCGCACTTTCTCATTCCGCGCCGGCGAAAGCATCCATACCGAGAACAGCTACAAGTACAGTCCCGAGCGTTTCGCGGCACTGGCGCGCGGCTCGGGCTGGATCCCGAGCCACTGCTGGAGCGATGCCGCGGGCATGTTCTCCGTTCACGCGCTGGATGCCTCGGACTGATGCTTTTTAGATCGAGGCCCCGCCGCGCCCGATCCAAGCGACATCGACTCCCATACCGCGACAATGATCATGATCGCCGATGTCAGCAGAGACAGCATCAACGGCGACAGCGCACTCGCGAACCAGGCAAGAACCATGAGCGCCACGATCCCGACGCCATGCGACAGTTGCAGGAATCCTCTAATCGTATGCTTGAACAGAATCGTTCCGACCAGAAACAGCAACGGTCCACCGATCGCGCTCAGGACGGTCTTGAGATCCGAATGTTCGGCGGGATGGGTCAGCACGAGTTCATCGGCGACCGCCGAGAGAATGATGCCGCCCACGATCGGCATGTGCAGGTATGTATACGCTAGCCTCGCCAGCCGGCCCGGCTCGCTGGATCTTGAGATCTGCTCGGAGCCGGCTTCGGCGCCTCGGTGAAAGTAGATCCACCACATTGCAATCGCGCCGACAAAGGCCGAGGCGAAGGCCGTGACGCTCTCGGTCGTCCAGGTGAGATCGGCGAAGGTCGCCCCGGTGACAACGATCGATTCGCCGAGCGCGATGATAATGAAGCCGGCACAGCGCTCGGCCATGTGACCGCCCTCGATCACCCAATCCGCCACCGAAGAGGCGCCGTACTTCGGAATCCAGAACCGCGCCGCCGGAGAAATATATTCGATCATTAGCGCGATTGCCCAAAGCACGAGTCGCGCATCTCCTAGCGCAAACCCGCCAGCGATCCAGAAAACAGCCGAAACCGACAGCCATGCCGTGATCCGCAGCGCATTCATCCGCGCCGAGGTTCGCGCCGGTGGTGTCGATACCCAAAGGAAGACGGTCTTGCCGACCTGCATTCCGGCGTAGGCTGCGGCAAACCAGATGCCCCGGGATTCGAAAGCCTTTGGAATGGAGGTGGAGAGTACGAGTCCGCCGAGCATCAGCAGGAACAGCAGGATTCGGACTGGCGTGAGCTCCGGATTAAGCCAGTTGGTGATCCAGGAGGTGTAAACCCACACCCACCACACGGCCAGGAATAACATGGTCGTCTGCACGACCCCGAGAGGAGAGAACCTGTCAAGAAGCGTGTGGGAAATCTGTGTGACGGCAAAAACGAACACCAGATCGAAAAACAATTCGGCGTAGGTGACGCGGCTGTGCTGGTTCGGCGCCATCGGGCGAAATAACTCACCCCGCTTGCTGTCCGCTACCATGCCAATGCTACTCCGTGCCGCCCGACGCATTTAACTGTCAGCAAAGCCGCGGTCGGCAGGTATTTCCGGATCGTGAGGTGCACCGGGTTCAGTCAGGTACGCCCGTCTGCAAGGCCAACGCGTGCAAAACGCCGCCCATCTGCCCTCGCAAAGACTGATAGACGATCTGATGCTGCTGGACACGAGATTTGCCACGAAATGATTCCGAGATGACCGTTGCGGCATAGTGATCGCCGTCGCCGGCCAAATCGCGGATCGTGACCTCGGCGTCGGGAATGGCCGCCTTGATCATCGATTCGATTTCTCGGGCATCCATGGGCATCCCGGGTGTTCTCCAATGCAGCGATTTCTCGTTGCGGCATCCTAACCCATCACCCGCCGAAGCGGGAGCGGTATAATAGTTTAGGCTGCGATCAGACGCAAAATGGGCTTTTTGCGGAGTGCTCTACCTCGCGAAATTTGCCACACCATATCTGTCCGATGGATGCAAACCGGACATGCGGGCTGACCTTAGCCTGAGCCGCAAAGTAACGAGCAAGAGGCCGACCAATATGAGACTTCCCGGTCCCGACCACCCGATAACGATTACGCCGAACCCCAAACGCGTCCGCGTCTCGATCGATGGCGTCGTGATTGCCGACACCACCCACGCTTTGACGCTGAAGGAAGCGAGCTATCCCGCCGTGCAATACGTGCCGCGCACCAATGCCAATCTGGCGCTTATGGCGCGGACGGACCGGGTAACGCACTGCCCCTATAAGGGCGATGCGAACTACTTCAGCGTCATTGCCGACGGCAAGACCATCGCCAATGCGGTCTGGACTTATGAAATGCCGTTTCCGGCGATGGCCGACATCGCCGGGCACCTCGCCTTCTACCCGGACAAGGTCAAGGTCGAGGAAGTGGTTTGAAGGACGCCGCGAGCGGTCTCGGAGTTACTTCGAAACGGACTCGCCGCTAGACCCGGAAGATCGTGAGTCCCAGGATCAGGAGCACCAGGAAGATCACCACGAAAACATAGAACAGGAACCGGGCGACATCCGCCGATGCAGCAGATATGCCGGTGAAGCCGAGGATTCCGGCGATGATCGACACCACGAAAAAGATCAGCGCCCATTTCAAAATCGTCATCGCCACTATACTCCAGCTTTGGGCCACTCCGATCCCATGGGCCCTCACGAAACCGACGATGTAACTTCGCGGGATGGAACTTGTTCCAGGCTTGAAGGATCGCGATTTGGCCAGCCTGCAGGCGTGTCTGCGGCAATCTCTAGGAACGCTCGCGCGGGACGGTCGCGCGATAGAAGATTGCAGTGTTTGTCGGGTGATCGATGGCGCTCTTAATGCCGCAGGTGAACGGTCCCAAGCCCAGTGATCCCCCTGAGCGGGCCGCAAAACACCCCCTGTGGAGCGCGCAATTCGAACTTGCTGAATCAGGTTCCCGGCGGCAACATCTGGGGTCATCATCTGCGGGACTTGCATGACGTCCATTTCCAGCACTGTGGAGTCCGCTCAGGTCAGCACGGCCACACAGGTCAAGGTCCGCAATTTCGCGCTCGATCGCACCCGCACCTTCCTGACGCTGGTGGTTCTCGTCCATCATGCCGTCATTCCCTATACCTATTTCGGGCATACCGACCCCAAGTCGTGGATCGGATTTGACGGGGTCGTGCTCGCCACCGACAGTTTCTTCATGGCGATGTTCTTCTTTCTCTCCGGCCTGTTCGTCTGGCCAAGCCTACGCCACAAGGCGCCACAGATTTTTATTCGCGATCGTTTGCTCCGGCTCGGCCTGCCTTTCGTGATCGCTGCGTTGACCATCATACCTCTCGCGTATTACGCGATTGCGCTGCGCTACTATCCCGATATTGGCTTCGCCGAATTCTGGTGGAAGACGATCACCGTCGGCCCTTGGCCGAGCGGTCCGATCTGGTTTGTGTGGCTGTTGCTCGCCTTCGACCTGTCGGCGAGCCTGCTGTATCGGCTTTCACACGGGCTGGTCGACCCGATCAACCGAATGTCGCTGCGCGGCTACGACAGGCCGGCCCATTTCTACCTGTTCCTGCTGGGCATCACCGCGGTGGTTTATATTCCCGCACGCGTTTACTACGGGGCGGGCCATTGGTTCGAATTCGGCCCGTTCTCGGTACAGGCGAGCCGGCTGTTGTTCTACGCCGCTTACTTTTTCATCGGAGCGGGGGTGGGTGCTGCGCATTTCGAGCGTGGCCTGCTAAGCGCGAGCGGCCGGCTGGCCAACAGCGGCTGGCGCTGGGTGATCGCGACCCTCATTCCGTATTGCCTGCTCTGGGGGCTGATTGCCATTAAGCGCGAAATCCTTGGCAATCCCCCCGTACTGCCGAACTGGTACGAGGTGATGTACGGGCTGTGCTTCGTTGCCTTCAGCGCCGCCATCCTGTTCGCGATCCTGGCCTACTTCCTGAAATTCAACAGATCGGGATGGAGTATTTTGGACCCGATGCAGGCCGATGCTTACGGCATGTTCCTCGTGCACTACCCGATCGTGCTCTGGCTGCAATATTGGATGTTCGACTTCGATCTCCCGGCGGTCGTCAAGGCCGTGGTCGCATTCGTGCTGACGGTCATACTGAGCTGGGCCGCAACGGCGGCGTTACGCAAGATCCCCGGTGCGAAGCACGTACTCTGAAAAGGATCGTGCTGAAGAGAATCGCCAACCGGCAATTTTGATGGTCGCCGCCGCGCCGGAAGGTACCAAGATCATCATTTGGCGAATAGCCGCTCAGATCAGGACGCGCCGCCGTTCATGTAAGCCGGAAACCAGCCTTCGAACCCGGCCTTGAGTGAGGCGGTCGAAACCGCGGGTTCGCCCGCGATGGAAAGGGCATCGCCGCCGGTCGTGCCGATGCGAACGCAAGCCACATCGGCGCCCCTCATCTTTGCCAACACGCGCCCCGCGTCTTCCGCGCGCACGGTCACGATGTAGCGTGCCTGGTCTTCGCCGAACCAGTACGCATGCGGGACGATGGCCGCCGGCGCCGCCGATAGCTCCGCGCCTAACCCGCTTGCCATTGCCATTTCTGCGAGCGCGATCAGTAGCCCGCCATCCGATACATCATGCACCGCCGTTGCGGTGCCGGCGTGGATCATCCCTCGCACGACGTCGCCATTGCGTTTCTCGGCGGCGAGGTCAACGGGTGGAGGTGCGCCCTCCTCCCGGCCGCAGATGTCGCGCAGGTAAACCGATTGACCGAGCCAGCCGTGGGTTTCGCCGATCAGCAGGATCGCCTCGCCTTCGGCCTTGAATGCAAGCGTCGCGGATTTGGCGAAATTGTCGAGCAGCCCAACCCCGCCGATTGAAGGTGTCGGCAGGATGCCGCGGCCGTTCGTTTCGTTGTAGAGCGAGACATTTCCGGAGACGACGGGGAAATCGAGCGCGATGCAGGCTTCCGCGATCCCTTTCAAGCACCCCACGAATTGGCCCATGATCTCCGGCCGCTCCGGATTGCCGAAGTTGAGATTGTCGGTGATCGCCAGCGGTCGGCCGCCCACGGCGGTGATGTTGCGCCAGGCTTCCGCGACCGCCTGCTTGCCGCCTTCAAACGGATCGGCCTCGCAATAGCGCGGCGTCACATCGACAGTGAGCGCCAGCCCCTTCGGCCCGTCCTGCACCCGCACCACCGCGGCATCGCCACCGGGACGCTGCACGGTATTGCCCAAAATGACGTGATCGTATTGCTCCCAGACCCAGCGTTTCGAGCACAGCTCGGGCGTCGCAATCAGCTTTGACAGCGCGGATGAAATTCCGATCGGCGCTTTCACATCGCGGGCGTGGATCACCGGCTGCGCCGGTGAGGCCATATGAGGCCGATCGTACAGCGGCGCCTCGTCCCCCAGCTCTTTTATCGGCAAATCCGCCATGACGTCGCCGCCATGCTTCACCACGAAGCGCTTGCTCGGGGTGGTGTAACCGACTACGGCGAAATCGAGCCCCCATTTCCGGAAGATCGCCTCGGCCTGCTTTTCTTTTTCGGGCTTGAGCACCATGAGCATGCGTTCCTGGCTTTCGGACAGCATCATCTCGTAGGCGCTCATGCCGGTTTCGCGCGTCGGCACCGCGTCGAGATCGAGATCGACACCGAGATCGCCTTTGGCGCCCATCTCCACCGCTGAACAGGTCAGCCCCGCCGCGCCCATGTCCTGGATCGCGATCACGCAATCGGCTTCCATGATTTCGAGGCAGGCCTCCAGCAGCAACTTCTCCGCAAAGGGATCGCCGACCTGCACGGTCGGCCGCTTCTCGGCGGAGTCTTCGTCGAATTCGGCGGATGCCATCGAGGCGCCGTGAATGCCGTCGCGGCCCGTCTTGGAGCCGAGATAGACGATCGGCATGTTCACGCCAGACGCCGCGGCGTAGAAAATCTTATCGCTATCGGCGAGGCCAACTGCCATCGCGTTGACGAGGATGTTACCGTCGTAGCGGGTATGGAAACGCACCTGGCCGCCGACAGTGGGCACACCGAACGAATTGCCGTAACCGCCGACACCGGCGACCACACCGGACACCAGATGCCTCGTCTTCGGATGCTCCGGCGCGCCGAACGACAGCGCGTTCAAGCAGGCGATCGGGCGGGCGCCCATTGTGAAAACGTCACGCAGGATGCCGCCAACTCCGGTCGTCGCGCCTTGATACGGCTCGATGTAGCTCGGATGGTTGTGGCTCTCCATCTTGAACACCACGGCCTGCCCGTCGCCGATATCGATGACGCCGGCGTTCTCGCCCGGTCCCTGGATCACCCAGGGCGCTTTGGTCGGTAACCCGCGCAGATGCAGCCGCGATGATTTGTAGGAGCAGTGCTCGTTCCACATCGCCGAGAAGATCCCAAGCTCGGTGAAGCTCGGCACCCGGCCGATCAGCTTCAGGATGCGCTCATATTCGTCCGGCTTCAGGCCATGGCTGGCGACGAGTTCGGGCGTGATTTGCGGCTGGTTCATGAGGCTCTTGCGATGAAGCTGTCTTATTAGGGAGATCGGCGACGGCAGAAAAGTCCTTTTAGGACGCAATTTCCCGCTGTCCATAGCTTTACCGGCGGATCACGAATGCCGGCGATTTGCACATCGGGTGCGGATCGGATTTAAGGACGGAATAATTCAATTGAAGGCCTGATCGCGTGGATGACCTGACCAAATCAGCATTCCTCAACCGCCCCGACCTGCACGTTGCGACGTCAGGCGAATTCAAGGGCTGGCGGACCTGGAGCCGGGACAACTTCGAGACCCACAACGGCCCGTTCTGGCACCGCATGGAGGACGACGGCCGCATTCGTTGCGCGTTTCGCGTCGAGAAAAAGCACCTCAACGGGATGCGCAACGTCCATGGCGGCGCCTTCATGGCGTTTGCGGATTATTGCTTGTTCGCGACCGCCGCGCCGGTGCTGCAGGGGCCGGGAGTGACCGTATCGTTTGGCTGTGAATTTCTCGATGCGGCGCGCGAAGGCGAACTGGTCGAGGGGTCGGGCGAGATCATGCGGGCCGGCGGCTCGATGATCTTCATGCGCGGCTTGTTGAGAAGTGGGGAGCGCCCACTGTTCACATTTTCAGGCACTATCAAGCGAATGAAGTGGCCACCGCCAGCCCCTGCGAGCAACGACGCCGCATAACCTCATCTCTCAAGTCAGGCCACGCGCTCCAGATGCGCCGCCAGGCCTGCGAACAAGCCGCGACCGTCAGTGCATCCCATAATGTCTTCGACGTGGTTTTCCGGATGCGGCATCATGCCGAGTACGTTACCCCGCTCGTTGACGATACCTGCAATCGAATGCGCGGCGCCGTTGATGTTGGAGGGCGCGTCCACGACGCCGTCTTCAGAGCAGTACCGATAGAGCACCCTTCCCTCGACCTCGAGCCGCTTCAGTGTCTCATCGTCGGCCTCGTAATTTCCCTCGCCGTGGGCGATCGGCACCCGAATGACCTGCCCCGCGTTGTAGCCGCGCGTGAATGGCGAGTCCGACCGCTCGACCCGCAGATGCACATCGCGGCAAACGAACTTCAACTGCGCATTACGCATCAGCGCGCCCGGCAAGAGGCCGGCCTCGCAGAGGATTTGAAATCCGTTGCAGACCCCGAGCACCAGCCCACCGCCGCCCGCGAAAGCGCGAACCGCGTCCATCACAGGCGCGCGCGCGGCGATAGCGCCGCACCGCAAGTAGTCGCCGTAAGAAAACCCGCCGGGCACCACCACGAGATCAGTGCCTTTCGGCAACGACGTCTCGGCATG
The DNA here is from genome assembly GCF_035273305.1 of Bradyrhizobium sp. Lineage (GTDB taxonomy): Bacteria > Pseudomonadota > Alphaproteobacteria > Rhizobiales > Xanthobacteraceae > Bradyrhizobium. The sequence goes on from NZ_DATEPI010000068.1 coordinate 15,271, forward strand.
CCAGACCATCGCGGGCGCGTGGCCTGACGCGAGCCGCAGCGCGCGGGCCATGTCGCGCTCGCGGTTAATTCCGGGAAAAACGATAATGGCAGACTTCATGCGCAGAGTTGCCTAGCTCAGAACCTCAACCCGGTAATTCTCGATTACCGTATTCGCCAGCAGCTTGTCTGCGGCAGCTTTCAGGGTTGCCTCGGCCTTGGCTTTGTCGGAGCCCGACAGCTCGATATCGAACACCTTGCCCTGTCGAACACTGGCGACGCCATCGACGCCGAGGGACTTCAGCGCTCCTTCGATAGCTTTACCCTGCGGATCGAGAATGCCTGCCTTCAATGTAACGGTAACGCGCGCCTTCACGTATCGCCTCAGCTCTTCACCAGCACGGGGCCCGAACCGGCCGGCCGTTCATTTTCCATGAGAATGCCGAGACGCTTGGCGACTTCGGTATAGGCCTCCAGCAAACCGCCCAGGTCCCTGCGGAAGCGATCCTTATCGAGCTTCTCATTCGATTTGATGTCCCACAGCCGGCACGAATCGGGAGAAATCTCGTCGGCGACGATGATTCGCATCATCTCGTTCTCAAACAGACGGCCGCATTCCATTTTGAAATCGACCAGGCGAATGCCGATGCCCAAAAACAAGCCAGTCAGGAAGTCATTGACGCGAATCGCCAGCGCCATGATGTCGTCGATTTCCTGGGGTGTCGCCCAACCGAACGCTGTGATGTGCTCCTCCGAGACCATGGGATCGTTGAGCTGATCGTTCTTGTAGTAGAATTCGATGATGGAGCGCGGCAGTTGCGTTCCTTCCTCGATTCCGAGGCGCTGTGACAGCGATCCCGCCGCCACATTCCGCACCACGACCTCCAGCGGCACGATCTCGACCTCGCGAATCAGTTGCTCGCGCATGTTGAGGCGGCGGATGAAATGCGTCGGCACCCCGATGTCATTGAGGTGCTGGAACAGGTATTCCGAAATTCGATTGTTGAGGACGCCCTTGCCCTCGATCACCTGATGTTTTTTGGCATTGAAGGCCGTCGCATCGTCCTTGAAGTGCTGGATCAGGGTTCCCGGCTCCGGACCTTCATAAAGTACCTTTGCCTTGCCTTCATAAATGCGGCGTCGACGGCTCATTGGGATGTACCGTGTGTTGTTGAAATCCATGAATTTGGTGTGCTCCGGATGACCTAGGGACTGCGACCCACGACGGAGCTGCCGTGAAGGCCAGGAAGGGGAAACAGAACAAGAACCCGGCCCGGGCCCAACCTATCCGATTGGCCTAAGCAGCACAATCGATCCCGACCCGAGGCGGCCAGTTTTACAGTCCCAACTGCGACTTTGCGGCTGTTGTTTTTGGTCACTTACTCCAGTTATTTAGGCGCGCAGGAAGCCTGGTGCAACAAATCGCCCGTTTGGCGTTTCGCTTCAGAATCGGAACCTTGACCATGACCACATTCGACAAGCGCGAGGAAGCGTTCGAAAGGAAATTCGCTCTCGACGAGGAGCAGAAATTCAAGGCCGAGGTCCGCCGCAACAAGCTGCTCGGGCTGTGGGTGGCGGAGAAACTCGGCATGACCGGCGAGGCCGCCAATGCCTACGCCAAGGATGTGGTCGCGGCCGATTTCCTGGAGGCCGGCCACGCCGACGTGGTCCGTAAGGTGATCGCCGACCTCGACGCCAAGGGCATTGCTATTACAGAAGAGCAGGTCCACGCCCAGATGACCGAGCTGCTGGCTCAGGCCATCCTCGAAGTGAAGGCGGGCACGTAGATCGATCTCCGGTCGGCTTGAAAAGGGATCACGACCCGATATCTCTCAGCCCTCCTTGAAGCCGTATTCCGGAACGTTGCCGCTCGCTCCGTAATATTTATACGGAAGGAATTTGCCGGACATCGTGATCTTGACCCGGTCACCCTTTGGATTGGGCAGCCGCTCCATCACCATGTCGAAGTCGATTGCCGACATGATGCCGTCGCCAAATTGCTCCTCAATCAGCGCCTTCCAGGCCGGGCCGTTCACCATTACCAGTTCGTAGAACCGATAGATTAGCGGATCGGTCGGCGGCATTTCCATGCCGCGCATCGGTGTCTCGTTCAGCATCGCGGTTTCGGATTTGGACAGGCCAAACAGCTCGGCGGCATTGGCGGCTTGCGGCTTTGTCAATTTCATCTGGCCGAGTATGGCGCCAACGATCAGCACTTCGGAGTAGCCGCCAATTTTTTCGCAGATGTGTTTCCAGCTCCATCCGTTGTCTCGCTTGATATCGAGCAGCTTTTCGGTGAGGTCTGATCGTTTCATATCTGGTCTCCCTTCAGGCTTGGACGTGCAGCATCGCAGGCAAAGAGCATGCCAAACTTGCACGCGGGGCACGCATCACGATCCGATCCGGTTGGCGATCATTGACGCCAGCCGATCGAGTTCAGCGCCGACGTTGTTCTCGACCTCCGCAACCTGCATCCGGATGACCTGGTAGCCACGCGATGCCAGCCATGATTGCCGCACGGTCCGATCTGTTCCGATTACCTCGTTCTCATGCGGATTGATCAGCTCGATCGCAATGCGGTGCACGAACGAGACAAAATCGGGAATGTGACGGCCGACCGGCGTCTGGCGCTTGAACTGTCCCGCGAAACGGCGGTCAGTGGTCAGCGCCTGCCACAGGATTCGTTCCGCATCGGTTGGATTTCGTCTCAGCAAGCGCGCCAATCCGCGCACCGTGCCACTCTCGGAACGTATCGCGCCCTGGCCATGCTCGGCGAGTAGCGCGCGCAATCGCGTGGCCTGTTCGCCATCGAGCACACCACCCTTTGCCGGCCCCTTGCGCCCCTCCGCGATCGCCATCACCACACCGTGCAGCGTGTGCATGTCCTGCTTGGTCGGCTCCATCCGGCTGAAGATGTTGCGTAGATTGACCAACATCGTGTCGCGCTTTTCCGCAGGCCGCAAGAATTCGACCTTGTCGAGTTCGTTCACCAGATTATCGAAGAACGCCTGCATCTGGTGCTGCGAAGCGCGTCCCGAACGCTCCGGCATCGCAAACGGCAGCGCGCCGGCGGTAGACAATTTGAACCATTCATAGCCGGTCAGCAGCACCGCCTGCGCCAGGTTGAGCGAGGCAAAGCCGGGATTGACGGGAAAGGTGATGATGCGGTCGGCGAGCGCTACCTCCTCGTTCTGCAAACCATAACGTTCGCGCCCGAACAGGATGCCGACCGTGCCGCCCGACTTGAGCTCGCCGCCCATCTCCCGCGCGGCTGCTTCGGGCGCCACCACCGGCTTGGCCTGATCGTGGGCGCGGGCCGTGGTGGCGAACAGTAGCGTGCAGTCAGCGACTGCTTGCTCGACGGTGTCGAACAGCTCGACCCGTTCAAGTATGTGATCGGCGCCAGCGGCGGCGCGCTGGGCGCTGACGTTTGGCCACCCGTCGCGCGGTTTGACGATGCGCAATCTGGCTAGCGCGAAATTGCCCATGGCCCGCGCAGCCATGCCGATGTTTTCACCCAGCTGGGGCTCAACGAGAACAACAACGGGACCGGCAAGGTCCATGCCTGTTTTGGTCCTGTCGGTGCCCGAGCCGGACATTCACTTCACTTTCTTTCAATCCCTGAGGACCTTGTATCAGGCTGCGAACAATCTGATTCAGCGCTGAAGCCGCGAACCTCACTCGACCGCCGGACGGCAGCGTTTCTCAAGCAAAATAGTCGGCTTGCAACTACTTGCTGAATCTCGATCGAAGCCTCAGACGCAGCGCCCGCAACCGATGCGCGTGCGCGCGGCCCGGTCACGTTATCAACCACAAACGCTACAGGTCTGGAAGGTGTTTCAGCGCCTGGTGGCCTGAAGAAAACCCCATGAAAATAAGCTGGAGCTACGTCGGGGGTGGTGTCGGTCAGGACCGACGGCTTGGCTCGGAGTTGGCCTGAAACTGCATAGCCGCGTGGCTTTCGCCTTAACCTTTGCAGTGCTATAGCGCGGCTATCTCACCCTCCGTCCAACGCGCTATCTCCCAAAAAGGCCCGATCTCCATGGCAAAAATCAAGGTGACCAACCCCGTCGTCGAACTCGATGGCGACGAGATGACCCGGATCATCTGGCAGTACATCAAGGACAAATTGATCTACCCGTTTCTGGACATCAACCTGATGTATTTCGACCTCGGGATGGAATACCGCGACAAGACCAACGATCAGGTCACGGTGGACGCGGCGAACGCCATCAAGAAAGTCGGCGTCGGTGTAAAATGCGCCACCATCACACCGGACGAGGCGCGGGTGAAGGAATTCGGCTTGAAGGAGATGTGGAAATCTCCGAACGGCACCATTCGCAATATCCTTGGCGGCGTGGTCTTTCGCGAACCGATCATCTGCAGGAACGTGCCGCGGCTGGTGCCGGGCTGGACCAAGCCGATCATCATCGGTCGTCACGCGTTCGGGGACCAGTACCGCGCCACGGACTTCAAGTTTCCCGGCAAGGGCGTGCTGACGATGAAGTTCGTCGGCGAGGACGGCAAGGTGATCGAACGCGAGGTGTATAAGGCGCCCAACGCTGGCGTCGCGCTCGCGATGTACAACCTTGATGACTCAATTGCCGACTTCGCCCGAGCGTCCTTCAACCAGGGACTGTCAAAGGGCTACTCGGTCTATCTCTCGACCAAGAACACCATCCTCAAGGTTTATGATGGTCGGTTCAAGGATATCTTCCAGGAGATTTTCGATTCCGAATTCAAGTCGCAATTCGAAGCCAAAAAGATCACCTACGAGCATCGGCTGATCGACGACATGGTCGCCGCCGCGATGAAGTGGTCCGGGGGCTACGTCTGGTCGTGCAAGAACTACGATGGCGACGTGCAGTCCGACACCATTGCGCAGGGCTACGGTTCGCTCGGCCTGATGACGTCGGTGTTGATGACGCCGGATGGCAAGACGGTGGAAGCCGAGGCTGCACACGGCACGGTGACGAGGCATTACCGCGAGCATCAGAAGGGCAAGGAAACCTCGACCAATTCAATCGCGTCGATCTTCGCCTGGACGCGGGGCCTGTCGCATCGCGCCAAGCTCGACAACAATGCGGCGCTGGAGAAGTTCGCGCTGACCTTGGAAAAAGTTTGCGTCGATACGGTCGAGGCCGGGTTCATGACCAAGGATCTCGCCTTGCTGGTCGGCGCTGACCAGCGCTGGCTCTCCACGACCGGCTTTCTCGACAAGGTCGCGGAAAACCTCACCAAGGCGATGGCCGCCTGATCAACTTCACCGTGGCGAAAACTCCTGGCGCGCTTGCCACACCATCGGACGGCTTCCCGCGCCGACGATCGATCAGGAGGACTTCAATTGTGCGCCCGGTGTCGAGCGTGAAATCTTGAGTTCCTCCTCATTCATGTCGGCGGAAATGTCGGCAAATAACGGCGTGCTCAGATAGCGCTCAGCGGTGTCTGGGAGCATGCACAAAATGTTCGCTCCCTTTGCAGCTTCCGCTGCGATCTTGAGCGCGCCCGCAAACGTCGCGCCGGCGGTAATACCAACGAAAATGCCCTCGCGGGCAGCGAGGTCCTTGCTGCAGCGCATAGCTTCGGGACCAGTAATCGGCAGGATGCGATGGATGACCTTCATTGCTACTGCATCGTCGGTCAGCTTCGGAATGAAATCCGGCGTCCAGCCTTGCATCGGATGCGGCTTGAACGATGGATGCGCCGCCGCCGGAGTGTCGTCGGAGTTTCGTGACTGCGGAACGCCGCTGGCCAGCAGTTGAGCATCTTCCGGCTCGCACACGATGATCTTTGTTTCGGGGCTTTCTTTGGCGAGCACTCGCCCGACGCCCTTTAACGTTCCGCCCGTTCCATAGCCCGTGACCCAATAGTCCAATTTTTGTCCGGCAAAATCATCGAGTATCTCACGCGCGGTCGTGCGTGAATGAACATCGGGATTGGCTTCGTTCTCGAACTGCCGCGTCATGAACCAGCCGTGCGCCTTGGCCAATTCGATAGTCTTGTTGATCATGCCCACCGCGCGCTCGGCGGCCGGGGTTACAACGACTTTCGCGCCAAGAAAGCGCATGAGCTTGCGCCGCTCAACGCTAAACGGCTCTGCCATGGTAACCACAAGTGGATGTCCCTTGGCTGCGCAAACCATCGCAAGACCAATTCCGGTATTTCCGCTCGTTGCTTCGATCACTGTCTGGCCGGGCTTGAGTTCTCCCGACTTTTCTGCCGCCTCGATCACACCAAGCGCCAATCGATCCTTCACCGAACCAAGAGGGTTGAAGGCTTCGATTTTGACAAAGAGGTTTACTCCAGCTGGCGCGAGGCGATTGATGCGCACCACAGGCGTGTTGCCAACGGTCTCGACGATGTTTTGGAAAATCCGTCCCATGCCACCCTCCAATGCTTCTTTTTCTACGAGACACGTAGCCCGTCGGTTTTGAAAAATTATCCCGATTACCAGTGCTCGGCAAGCGAGCCGCAAATTGCAATGACCAAGCTCCCATGCTGCGCGCCGCGTCGTTTCGAACCATCCCAAACGCGATGGATTTATTGCGCCGAGGAGCCTTCTCGGACATTGTATCGAGTAGATTGAGCGGCCAAATTAGTATTGGCTAGGTTTCACCGACCGATAGGGGCTTTCTTTGCTCAACCAGCGGGTGGAACGAAGATTGGCGGCTGTGCTGGCGGCAGATGTCGCCGGGTATAGCCGACTGATGGGTCGCGATGAGGAGCGCACGCTTGCGCAACTGAAGACGCTGCGAAGGGGGCTGATTGATCCGGCCGTCGCCGCCCACCGCGGTCGCATTGTCAAAACCAGCGGCGATGGCATGCTGGTCGAGTTCGCCAGCGCGGTGGACGCCATTCGCTGCGCAGTGGAGCTTCAGCAAGCAGTGGCCAAGGAAAATGCCGGCGTCCCGCCAGAACTCCGGATCGAATTTCGGATCGGTATTCACGTCGGCGATATCATCATCGATGACGACGATATCTTCGGAGATGGCGTCAACATCGCCGCGCGCCTGGAGGGTATCGCCGCACCGGGTGGCATCTGCATCTCGGATGACGCGCAGAGGCAAATTCGCGGCAAACTGGATGTGGTATTTGATGACATGGGGCCGCAGGAGCTCAAGAACATCGCCGAGCCGATGCGATCATGGTGCCTGCGGTTTGGAGACCAGGGTAGTGCTTCCCCGTCACCTTCGTCATTGCCATCCCGAGTTCATCAGTTAGCCCTTCCCGACAAACCATCTATCGTCGTGCTTCCGTTCGACAACATGTCGGCGGAGCCGGGGCAGGACTTCCTCGCCGACGGCATCGTCGAGGCGATAACCTCGGCGCTCTCGCGCATCCGCTCTTTCTTCGTCATCGCGCGCACTTCGGCATTCACCTACAAGGGCCGCGCGAGAGATGCGCGTGAGATAGGAAGGGAATTAGGCGTTGCCTACCTGCTGGAAGGGAGCGTGCAGAAATTCGGCAATCGCTTGCGTATCATCGTTCAGCTGATCGAAACGGAAGCGGGTGCGCACGTCTGGAGTTCGCGCTTCGACGGCACGATGGACGAGTTTTTTGAGTTTGAGGATCGCATAACCGAGCAGGTCGCCGGCGCCCTGCAGCCTTCCGTTCGCATCGCCGAGATTGAGCGCTCGCGCCGTAAACGGCCGCAAGATCTCGGCAGCTATGACTATACGATGCGTGCGATGCCTCATGTCTGGGCGCTTGAAAAGGAAGAAAGCGCCAAGGCGATCGAACTTCTTGAGACGGCGCTCACGATCGATCCCAACTACCCGTTGGCCTTGTCGCTTGCCGGTTGGTGTCACGCCCAGCGCTCGGTCTACAATTGGGCTGAAGATATCGCCGAAAGCCAGCGAAAGGCACAGTCGCTTGCCGAACAGGCAGCCCAGATGAGCGGCGATGATCCCATCATCCTGGCGGTGCTTGGAGCCGTACATACGTTTGTACGGAATCATGGCACCGCGCGTATTCTGCTTGAGCGGGCGGTCACGCTCGATCCCAATGCTGCGTGGGCGTGGAGCCGCCTCGGATGGGTGGAAAACTATGCTGATCAACCCAAAAAAGCCATCGAGCACTTCCAACGGGCTCTCCGGCTGAGTCCGATCGACCCGATCAATTTCAACAACTACGTAGGCATCGGATCAGCGCACGAAATCTCGCAAGAGTACGACGAGGCTGCGGCGCTCTATCGGCGAGGCCTGCAAGAACGGCCAAATGCCCGCTGGATATATCGCAATCTTGCGGCTTGTCTTTCGGGCGCCGGGCGAATGGAAGAGGCGCAACAGGCTTATGCCGAGTTGATGCGCAGCTATCCCGATCTCACCATTCCAAAATTCAAGCAGGCGATGGTGTTTTCTCCCAGCGCGCTCGAGCGGATGGCGGAGAACCTTCGGAAGCTCGGCTTGCCTGAGTGATGGCTACTGATGGTCATGCCTGCGCATCCGACGCGCTCGACAGCGCGTAACATTCAGCGCCAACGCCCGGACACGTGTCCCCGTTTACGTTGCCTTTGATTTAAATTTTTCGAGCTCCGCTGCCTTTTTTTGTCCGGCGAGCACCTGGTCGACCTGAACAATCCAGCCATGCATAAACATTGATTCAACGCCGTTGAGCGTCACAGCGCCTTGCTGGTTAAGACCTTGTCAAGAGCAACCGGATATGTCGGACCGCTGTAAGCGGTCAGGTGGAATTGTGCGAACTTATCCGTTGTTCATTGTGTCAGGTTTGGCAGGACTGCTTGCATTCGCAGCGTGCGGCGAACAGCCGAACGCAGAACCGACTGAATTGCAGATGGCACGCCCGTTCAGTGAATTCTACGCGAAAGTTGAAGCCAGACCGCTTTCCGAAATTGAATTTATCACGTTCAAGAAGCATTCGTGCCATCAGACCGGCACACCCGGATATTATTGCAGTTTTACATATTCCATGAAGGCGCCGATCGAGCGCTTTTCCGTTCTCCCATCCGACGGCACTCTCTCTGGCATGTTCTACTCCGACAAGGACGGACGGCTCAGATTTGAGATGGTGATCGGCTAGGACTTCTTTTAGAACGGCAACCCGAATTGATTCGCCAAAGGACGGCTCATGTTTGATGATCGCTTTAAATGGGCCGTGGCATTGGTGCTGTTTGGCATGTTCGTTGATACGGTCAGTTCTCATCCCATGCTGGACGTTAAAAACGAATATCAGCAGCATGAGGGTGTGATCCCGCAGCCTGTGCTGGGTTTCGCCAATGAACGGCAGTGGCTATTTGCTCACCGTAAATATCGCAATCAATGCGTGCTGGATGCCCTGGCGGCAGAAAGCAAGCATTCAAGCAAGAGCGTGGCGTTCCTGGCGGCCCGATTGAATGACAGTATCGCGCTGCCCGATCTGCGCCTCCGGGCCACCGACTGACCCGCTCGGTGATGGAAGCCAAGTGCCCTCGTGGTGCGGCGGGCGCAGGAGTAACTTTCGATGCGCCCGCGCAATCGATGTCAATCGGGCCGCAGCAATCGGGCTAAGCGCCGGCTATAGCTTTTTCGATCGCAGTCAGCGCCGCGTTCGCCCTAGCGCCATCGGGACCGCCAGCCTGCGCCATGTCAGGCCGCCCGCCCCCGCCCTTGCCGCCGAGCGCTTCGGAGGCTACCCGCACCAAATCGACCGCGTTGAACCGCGAGGTCAGATCCTTGGTGACGCCGACAACGACGCCGGCCTTTCCGTCACCAGTGACCCCGACGATCGCGACCACGCCGGAGCCGAGCTGCTTCTTGCCGTCGTCGGCGAGGCTCTTGAGATCTTTCATCTCGATGCCCTCGACCGAGCGCGCGAGCAGCTTGACGTTGCCCACCTCACGGACGCCCGGAGCGCCTGCTGAACCATTCGATACCGACGCGCCGCCGCCGAGCGCGAGCTTCTTGCGCGCTTCCGCCAGATCACGTTCCAAGCGCTTGCGCTCTTCCATCAAAGCGGCGATGCGCGCCGGTACCTCATCAAGCGTGGTGCGCAATTCATTTGCCGCCGTCCGCGCCAGCGCCATGGTCTCGTTGGCGTGCCTGCGAGCATGATTGCCGGTCAGCGCTTCGATGCGGCGAACGCCTGATGCAACCGCGCTTTCGCCGGTCACCGAAATCAGACCGATGTCGCCTGTCCGGCGCACATGGGTGCCCCCGCACAACTCCACCGACCAACCCAGTGCATTGCTGCCGTGTTCGCGTGCTGTCTTGCCCATAGAGACCACGCGGACTTCGTCGCCATATTTCTCGCCGAACAATGCGCGCGCGCCGGCATCCCGGGCATCGTCCACCGCCATCAGGCGCGTGGTGACCTCGTCATTTTCCAGCACCACATCGTTCGCGATATCTTCGACTCGGCTCAATTCGTCCGCCGTGATCGGCTTGGGATGAACGAAGTCGAAGCGCAAGCGGTCGGGCGCCACCAGGGAGCCGCGCTGCGCGATGTGATCGCCAAGCACCTGCCGCAAGGCTTCGTGCAGCAAATGGGTCGCGGAATGGTTGGCGCGGATCGAGAAGCGCCTGGCATGATCGACTTCGAGCAATAGCGGTGTGCCTGGCTTTAGCGTGCCCTGCTCAACCGTGCCAAGATGGACGAACAGATCGCCGGCTTTCTTCTGGGTGTCGGTAACGCGAAACCTCGCGCCGTCGCCGGTCATCACGCCGGTATCGCCGACCTGTCCGCCGGATTCGGCGTAAAAGGGCGTCTGATTGAGCACGATCGCAGCGCTATCGCCGGCCTTGAGGCTTTCAACCTGTTTGCCATCTTTTACCAGCGCCGCCACCACTCCCTCGGCGGTCTCGGTCTCATAGCCCAGAAACTCCGATGCGCCGAGTTTCTCCCGCAGCGGAAACCATACGTTTTCGGTAGCGGTGTCGCCGGAGCCAGCCCACGCCGCGCGCGCCTTTGCCCGCTGTCGGTCCATTGCGTCCGTAAAGGCGGCGACATCGACGCTGATGCCGCGGTTGCGCAGCGCATCCTGGGTGAGGTCGAGCGGGAAACCATAGGTGTCGTACAATGTGAACGCCGTCTCCCCATCGAACATGTCGCCCTTTTTGAGCGATCCGCTTTTTTCATCGAGGATCGAAAGGCCGCGTTCCAGTGTCTTTCGAAACCGGGTCTCTTCCAGCCGCAAGGTTTCTTCGATCAGGGTTTCGGCTCGCACCAGCTCGGGATAGGCCTGGCCCATCTCGCGCACCAGTGCCCATACCAGCCGATGCATCAGCGGATCCCTGGCGCCGAGCAACTGCGCGTGACGCATTGCGCGGCGCATGATCCGGCGCAGGACGTAGCCGCGGCCTTCGTTGGACGGCAGCACGCCGTCTGCAATCAGGAATGAGGACGCGCGCAGATGATCGGCGATCACCCGCAGCGAGGCTTTCTGCTCGCCTTGCGGATCAGCGCCGGTCAATTCGGAAATGGCGCGGATCAGGGCAACGAACAGATCGATGTCGTAGTTGTCGTGCTTGCCTTGCAGCACAGCGGCCAGGCGCTCAAGGCCTGCGCCGGTGTCGATTGAGGGCTTGGGCAGCGGATTGCGAACGCCGCCCTCGAGCTGCTCGAATTGCATAAACACGAGATTCCAGATCTCTATGAAGCGGTCGCCGTCCTGCTCGGCAGAGCCAGGAGGACCACCCCAGATCTTGTCACCGTGGTCGTAGAAGATCTCCGAGCACGGCCCGCACGGACCGGTGTCGCCCATCTGCCAGAAATTGTCCGAACCGGCGATACGGATAATTCGGGACTCCGGCAGGCCTGCAATCTTCTTCCAAAGATTGAACGCCTCGTCGTCGTCGACGTACACCGTCGCCGTCAGCCTGTCCTTTGGCAGCCCGAATTCCCTGGTGACCAGATTCCAGGCGAGCTCGATCGCCCGATCCTTGAAATAGTCGCCGAACGAGAAGTTGCCGAGCATCTCAAAGAACGTGTGATGCCGGGCGGTGTAACCGACATTGTCCAGGTCGTTGTGCTTGCCCCCGGCGCGCACGCATTTCTGCGACGTGGTGGCGCGCTGATAGGGCCGCTTTTCGACGCCGGTGAACACGTTTTTGAACTGCACCATCCCGGCGTTGGTGAACATCAGTGTCGGATCATTGCGCGGAACGAGCGGCGACGACGGCACGATTTCGTGGCCATTGTCGGCAAAGAACTTCAGAAAACTCGACCTGATCTCGTTAACGCCGCTCATGTCAGTCCAATCGCAAGCCCGTCCGGTAACAGCGCCAACTGGCGCCGGTTCTCCCGCGCCCCGCTTTTAGACAAGGGGATTAGCGGTGTCCAGAAAGTGTGTAGTAGATCAGGGGGTTGCCAGCAGCGCCATCGCCACCACTTGAAGTTCCTGCCGCCAAGGTGCGGAGGTATCGAGACCCGTTGATAGCTGCCGGCGGCGCGTTGACGCCTTGGCGCGGCTGTGTTTTCCTCCTATCTGTTTCAAGACTGTCACGTCGGGAGAGATCGGCTCAGAGAGCCGGCGCCGAAGGAGCAACCGCCCCGGAAACTCTCAGGCAAACGGACCGCGTGACTTGCTAGCATCTGGAAAGAGACGCCGACGGGTTTTCACCCGGAAGTGTCCGCCGACGGGATAATACTCTCAGGCACAGCGACAGATGGGGCTTCGATGGTTTCCAGGGATGATCCCTAAGGAAACGCGAGGGCCCGGCGATGCTTGCGTACGACGACCAGTCTTCCTTGCAACCCCCGCTGAAACGCACGCCACTGCACGCGCTGCACGTGGCTGGCGGCGGGAAGATCGTGCCGTTTGCCGGCTACGAGATGCCGGTACAGTTCTCGACCGGCGTGCTCCGGGAGCACCTTCATACCCGCAGCAGCGCCGGCCTATTCGATGTGTCGCATATGGGCCAGATCGCGCTGCGCTCGAAATCCGGCAAGGTGGCGGATGCGGCCCTGGCGCTGGAACGGCTGGTGCCGCAGGACATTCTCGCAGTGGCGCCGGGACGACAACGCTATGCCCAATTCACCAATGAGTCCGGAGGCATTCTCGACGACCTGATGGTGGCCAATTTCGGTAGCCACCTGTTTCTGGTCGTAAACGCCGCCTGCAAAGCTGCTGACGAAGCGCATTTGCGCGCTTCCCTCGAAGACGTTTGCGTCATCGAGCCGCTTTCCGATCGCGCGCTGATCGCGCTGCAGGGTCCGAAAGCTCAATCGGTGCTGGCAGAACTTTGTTCAGAAGTCGCGGCAATGCGGTTCATGGACGCCGGTCCGCGCCGTATCGATGGCATCGATTGTTTCGTTTCGCGCTCGGGCTATACCGGAGAGGACGGCTTCGAGATTTCGGTTCCGGCCGAGCACGCCGAAAGCCTTGCGAAAATTCTGCTCGCAAACACTGACGTGCTGCCGATCGGATTGGGCGCGCGCGATAGCCTGCGCTTGGAAGCCGGGCTTTGCCTCTATGGGCACGATATCGACACCTCCACCACTCCGGTGGAAGCCGCGCTGGAATGGTCCATTCAAAAGAGCCGCCGCCGCGGCGGCGCGCGGGCCGGCGGTTTTCCCGGCGCCGATAGAATCCTGGATCAACTTGAGCGGGGCGCTCCGCGCCGGCGGCTCGGATTGAAGCCGGAGGGACGCGCGCCTGTCCGCGAGGGCACGTCGCTGTTTGCCGATGAAACATCATCCGAGCAGATCGGCGCGGTCACCTCCGGCGGGTTCGGCCCCAGCGTCAATGCGCCGGTTGCGATGGGCTACCTGCCCTCATCGTTCGCAACTCCGGACAGCCCGTTATTTGCCGAATTGCGCGGCCAGCGATTGCCGCTGCGGGTCGCGCCGATGCCTTTCGTTGCCAACACCTACAAACGCTGAAGGACGATCATGACCACGCTGTTCACCACCGACCATGAGTGGCTCCGCATCGAAGGCGATGTCGCCACGATCGGCGTCACGGATTACGCGCAGTCGCAACTGGGCGACGTGGTTTTCGTCGAGCTGCCGAAAGTCGGCCGCAGCTTCAAGAAGGCCGAGGCCGCCGCCGTCGTCGAATCCGTCAAGGCGGCCTCCGATGTCTACGCGCCGATCTCCGGAGAAGTAGTCGAAGTCAATGACGCGCTTTCGTCTGATCCGGCGCTGGTCAATTCCGACGCCGGCGGCAAGGCCTGGTTTTTCAAGATGAAGATTGCCGACAAAAGCGAATTGGCCGGGCTGATGGATGAGGCCGCTTACAAGAAGCACACCGCCTGACGAGGACACGATGACCATGAGCGTACACCGCAAACTCACGGACGAGCCAGCCGCCAGCTTCGTCCGCCGTCACATCGGCCCCTCGCCGCGTGATGTCGCGGCGATGCTCGGGACGGTCGGCGCGGAAACGCTAGGCGAGCTGATGGGGCAGACGCTTCCAGCATCGATCCGCCAGCAGGCGCCGCTCGATCTCGATGCGCCTTTGAGTGAAGCCGAAGCGCTCAAGCACATGCGCGAGCTGGCCTCGCAAAACCAGGTCTTCACCTCGATGATCGGGCAAGGTTATTCGGGCACGATTCTGCCGGCGGTGATCCAGCGCAATATTCTCGAAAATCCGGCGTGGTACACGGCGTACACGCCCTATCAACCGGAGATCAGCCAAGGCCGGCTGGAAGCGTTGTTCAACTTCCAGACCATGGTTTGCGACCTGACCGGACTCGATGTCGCCAACGCTTCCCTGCTCGACGAGGCGACTGCCGCGGCGGAGGCCATGGCTTTGGCGGAGCGTGCCGCTCACGTGAAGACGAAATCGTTTTTCGTCGATGCCGAAGTACACCCGCAGACGCTGGCCGTGCTGCGCACTCGCGCCGAGCCGCTGGGGTGGAATTTGATCGTCGGCAATCCCTTGACCGATCTCGATTGCGCTGACGTTTTCGGAGGCGTGCTGCAATACCCGGGTAGTTCGGGCGCGCTGCGCGATCTGCGCCCGGCAATCGCGGCGCTGCATGCCAAGAGCGCGCTGGCGATCCTCGCCGCCGATCTCCTGGCGGTGACGCTGCTCGCCTCCCCCGGAGAACTGGGTGCTGACATTGCGATCGGCTCGGCGCAGCGCTTCGGCGTGCCGATGGGCTATGGCGGCCCGCATGCGGCCTACATGGCTGTCCGCGAGCCGCTGAAGCGTTCGCTGCCCGGGCGAATTGTGGGCCTGTCGATTGATTCGCGCGGGCAGCCCGCGTATCGGCTGGCGCTGCAGACCCGTGAGCAGCATATCCGCCGCGAAAAGGCGACCTCCAACATCTGCACCGCGCAGGTCCTGCTAGCCGTGATCGCCTCGATGTACGCTGTCTATCATGGACCGGAAGGATTGACCGATATTGCCCGCGCCATCCATCGCCGCACGGGGGTACTGGCCGCGGGTCTGCGTAAGCTCGGATTTGCTCCGATTTCAGAATGGTTTTTCGATTCCGTCACGGTAAACGCGGGCGAACAGCAGAACGAGATCGTCGCCCGCGCGCTCGCCGAGAAGATCAACCTGCGGCTCGGTCACGGTACGCTCGGAATCGCGCTGGACGAGACCACGACATCGGCAGAGGTCGAGGCGGTATGGCGCGCGTTCGGCGGCAAATTGAGTTACGCCGATATCGAAGCAGGCGCCCGCCCCGCGTTGCCGCCTGAGCTCAAACGCACCACCGCGTTCCTCACCCATCCGGTGTTTCATGCCCACCGTTCGGAGACGGAGTTGCTGCGCTACATGCGCAAGCTCTCCGATCGCGATCTCGCGCTCGATCGCGCGATGATACCGCTGGGCTCCTGCACCATGAAGCTCAATGCCACCAGCGAAATGATCCCGCTGACGTGGCCGGAATTCGCCAACCTGCATCCGTTCGCGCCGCCTCAGCAGGCGGAAGGGTATCGCGCGCTATTTAGCCGGCTGGAACGATGGCTCTGCGACATCACCGGATACGACGCGATTTCGCTGCAACCGAACTCCGGTGCGCAGGGCGAATACGCCGGGCTTCTGGCGATCCGCGGGTACCATGCCGCGCGCGGTGAGCCGCATCGCACGGTTTGCCTGATCCCCTCCTCCGCGCACGGCACCAATCCTGCTTCGGCCAGCATGGTCGGGATGGAAGTCGTGGTGGTGGCTTGCGACGATCGTGGCGATGTCGATGTGAATGATCTGCGCGTCAAAGCCGAGCTGCATTCAAAGAAACTCGCCGCCATCATGATCACCTATCCCTCCACGCACGGCGTGTTCGAGGAGCATATCCGCGATATCTGCGAGATCGTGCACGGCCATGGCGGACAGGTTTATCTGGATGGCGCCAACCTCAATGCGCAGGTCGGGTTGTCGCGGCCCGGCGATTACGGCGCCGACGTCAGCCATCTCAATCTGCACAAAACCTTCTGCATCCCGCATGGCGGCGGCGGTCCCGGCATGGGGCCGATCGGCGTCAAGGCACATCTTGCGCCGTTCCTGCCCGGCCACCCCGTGAACGGCGACGCCAAGCCGAGTCCGGTGGGACCGGTCTCGGCAGCGCCATTTGGCTCGGCGTCGATCCTGACGATTTCCTACATCTACATTCTGATGATGGGAGGCGAAGGCCTGACCCGCGCTACGGAAATCGCAATCCTGAATGCCAATTACATCGCAGCGAGACTCGATCCGCATTTCCCGGTGCTGTACCGCAATGCCAAGGGCCGCGTCGCCCACGAATGCATCATCGATCCGCGGCCGCTGAAGGTCTCGAGCGGCGTCACGGTCGACGACATCGCCAAGCGGCTGATCGACTACGGCTTCCACGCGCCGACCATGAGCTTTCCGGTGCCCGGCACGCTGATGATCGAGCCGACCGAATCCGAATCGAAAGCCGAACTGGATCGCTTCTGCGAGGCCATGATCGCGATCCGGCACGAGATCGCCGAGATCGAGAATGGCCGCTGGAAGGTCGAGGCATCGCCACTGCGGCACGCTCCGCATACGGTTCACGACATCGCCGACGACGGCTGGGCGCGCGCCTACTCTCGGGTGGAAGGATGTTTCCCCGCAGGGACGTCCCGCTCCGACAAGTACTGGTCTCCGGTGGGGCGAGTCGACAATGTCTACGGCGACCGCAACCTGATCTGTTCGTGTCCACCGGTGAGCGAATACGCTGAGGCGGCGGAATAGGCTGGCTGACTTAGCCGTGGTGTCCGGGAGGCAACCCAGTTTACGGATCACGCCTGAGGCCTGATCAAGGCGTGGTTCGCCGTATCCCACTGCCAAAGGCAATCATTGGTCAATTTGGTGCCGCCCCACCACCGGCGGATCGGATTGCGCCGGCTGAAGTCTTCGGTGCGCGCCAAGACAGCCCGGCCGAACTCGGTGAGATTCAGTTTGCCGCGCCGGTATCGGTCGAAACGGTCAGGATCGCAGTGCATGTCGTCCGCGAACGGCCCCTCATCGAGGCCGGACATAGCCGGCGCTGGACAATGAGCCAACCCGTCCAGCAGATGTCCAACCTCCCAATAGTCGAATACGCGTCGCTTGTTGGGCTTCCGGTGCCCGGGATAGACGTCGGACGGATTTGCATCGCCTGCCGAGATCAGCTCCAGCATTCGCATTTCGGTCGCGCCGATCCCGGTGCCGAGCATGGGAAGTTCTTCGAGTAATTCCAGCACTGCTCGCCGAAGCAGCGGTAGCAGACTGAGATCCCTGCCAAGCAGATTGAACCAGTCCTGCGGCGTCGGTTGGCGATAAGCCTGCCAAGCCAGGCTGGCGATTTCAAAATGATCATTCAGAATCTTGATAGATGACGGTTGCCAATCCGACATCGTTTCGGGAGGCTGGTTGCCGATGCAAACTTCCGCCTGATGTAAACTCAGTTTCGAAACGATCTCCGCGTCGGAGCGGAAATGATCGAGCAATTGAATAAGCTGCAACTGCGCGTTCGGGCCCGGGTCGATCCACAGTTGGATTCCATCGCATTGCTGGCAAAGTTCCAGCAAGCCACGGCTATTGCCGCGAACTTCCTCTCCGCGGCCGAAATTGTCATTGTTAACTGCATGCTGCGCAAACGAACTCGCAAGCTCGGTAGCAGAGGGCAAGCGTCCCCAGACGAACCTGAAGCCAATCCCAATCACAATATCGGCGAGACTGGCTTGCTTGAGACATCCCGGCGCCGAGTCGCCCGTCGTCAGAATCAGAAGCGTCATGTCGGTCCCGGAATGATCTCCAGCTGACCGCTTGAGCTCCTGCTGCGGCCACGCGCCTGATGATTGCGAAAAAGCAATTCACCGTGAGAACGTTGAATGCAACGGGAGCGTTGCGCTAATAACGCACTCACATCGCCAAACAAACGGGCGCCGGAGACTTCGGCAACTCAACGTCTCCGCGCCCGCTGATGTCAAACTTCAAGTCGCGAGGTTAAAGCCCGAAGAAATCATTCCTCGGCGGGCTCCTCACCATCGGTGTCACGCTCGGGAGCGCCGGCCAGAATCTGCTCGGCAATCAGTCCGGAGTTCTGTCGGATCGCCGCCTCGATTTTCGCGGTCATCTCAGGATTGGCCTTGAGGAAGGCTTTCGAGTTCTCGCGGCCTTGCCCGAGCCGCTGACTGTCATATGAGAACCAGGCGCCGGATTTTTCGACAATGCCGGCCTTCACGCCGAGATCGAGAATTTCGCCCATCTTGGAGACGCCCTCGCCATACATGATGTCGAATTCGACCTGCTTGAACGGCGGCGCCAGCTTGTTCTTGACCACCTTGACTCGAGTCTGGTTGCCGACCACCTCGTCACGCTCCTTGATCGCGCCGATGCGACGGATATCGAGCCGGACCGACGCATAGAATTTCAGTGCGTTGCCGCCGGTGGTGGTTTCGGGCGAGCCGTACATCACGCCGATTTTCATCCGGATCTGGTTGATGAAAATGACCATGGTGTTGGATTTGTTGATCGAGGCCGTGAGCTTTCGCAGCGCCTGACTCATGAGTCGCGCCTGCAAGCCCGGCAGCGAGTCACCCATCTCGCCCTCAAGCTCGGCTTTTGGCACCAAGGCTGCCACCGAATCGACCACCAGCACGTCCACCGCACCGGAGCGCACCAGCGTGTCGCAGATTTCCAGTGCTTGCTCGCCAGTGTCGGGCTGCGAGATCAGGAGTTCGTCGATATTGACGCCGAGCTTTCGGGCGTAGACCGGATCGAGCGCGTGTTCGGCGTCGATAAAAGCACAGATGCCACCCTTCTTCTGAGCCTCTGCGACGGTGTGCAGCGCCAAGGTGGTCTTGCCTGAGGATTCCGGCCCGTAAATTTCCACCACCCGACCCTTCGGTAGGCCGCCGACGCCGAGTGCGATGTCCAGCCCGAGCGAGCCCGATGAGACGGTTTCGACATCCATCGAGCGGTCGTTCTTGCCCAACTTCATCACCGAGCCCTTGCCGAACTGACGCTCGATCTGGGAGAGCGCGGCGGACAGGGCTTTGGTCTTGTCCATGGAGGATCCTTCGACGATACGCAGGGCAGTGGCAGACATAGGTGGTGCTCCTTATGGCGGGGATTCGCTAGCTGGACAAACGGGGGCTGGGTAAACCGCAGGTGATGGATAAGGGGAACAAAGGTTGGAACAAGCGATGGAACAATGTACCCCATTTGTTCTAGGTTCGCAATATGTTCTTAGAAAAAAGTGGGGTACTGGCCTGTTTTAACCCCTAGTGGCCCGCGCTCAGCTCTAGCTGGTCGCCATTGAAGATGTGCAGCATCCCGGCGAAGGACGGATGGTCGGCCTCGACCACGTAGCGAACCGCCCCTGCCCGATTTGTGAAAACAGAGACGATGAAGCCGGGATACTCGTAACCCGCGCGCTTCTTCACGCGGTCGCCAACTTTAAAAGCTGCATTCGTCATTCGATACTCTCCAAGGCCGCCTCAGTTGGCGGCCTCCTCATCACTATCTTGATCGACTAGAATCTTTCTCATCGAGTTCGATCTTCTTTATCAGCCGCTCGATTTCTTTCACGCCAATATTGCCGCTGACGATGAGCCGAAGCGACGTCGGGTGCTATTGCGCCAGTCTTTGGCAGACCAACTAACGGCGCCACCGGCTTGGCTCAATTAACCGCGCTTATATTTCGAGGTGGCGCGACAGTAAAAAACTTCTCTCTCACCAGGTTGCCCGCTCTGGGCTACTATGGGTGCAGGGAGCATTGTGCTCCCGCCTTCCAGCGGCTACGACGCCACTTATCATTCAACAGGCCGCTGCAAGGCAGGACACTGCAACGTCAGGAAACCGATAGTCGCGAAAAAGCATCCGAAGCCAATGTGATCCTGACAGAGACAATCCGAATCCAGAAGAGGCCGCCTGATTGGCGGCCTCTTTCTTTCGGGTGCAAGGATCGAACCGCAGGTCGTCACCAATCGTCGATCGCAAGGTCACGTGTAACGGCTCCGTCACGTTTCATACAT